>DASUUK010000089.1 GCA_036374135.1 Euzebyales bacterium | reverse complement strand
CGTCGCCTCGCGGCCACTACAGCGCGCCGGAGAAGTACTCGAGCGCCGTGCGGGTCTTGGTCTGCTGCTCTCCCGAGAGGTCGACGCCGTGCCCGGCAAGGTACGCGCGGGTCTCGGCGGCGACCTGGAACGTCTCGGAGGGCGCGCACTTCGTCGACAGCTCCAGGATCTGGGATCCGTCCGGGTACTGCCACAACTCGGCGACCATCTTCCGCCTCAGCTCCTCCGGCGTGAACTTCAGCTTGAGGAGGGTGATCGGACCGAGGATCGAAAGGTCGTCGAGTGCGACGTCGTCGGCCGTGTTCGCGTCGAAGAAGGCACGCTGCTTCTTGGAGTACAGCGTGTGGATGGGCCTGGTGCCAGCGACGACGTCCAGGATGTCGCTGCCTCCGAGACGCGCCTTCAACGACGCCGAGCACACGTAGCCGCCCGGCATGGCGTCGACCTCGACGACCATGTTCTTCGATTCACGCAGCCCGCTGGGGAGGCGGTCGGGGACCACCGGGCGCAGCTTTATGACGGAGTCGTCGTACCGGCCTTGGACGCGGCGGGCACGAACGACGACGCCCTGCTGGTTGAGCGCCAGGTCAGGCGTGTCGAAGAAGTACACCTGGCGGATCTGCGCCTCCAGCGGGTCCATGCCAAGTGCCGTGACTGTCGACCGGTGCGCGGCGTGGGGCACGGTCAGCTTGAGCTCGACGCTGTCGGATCCACGCGCCAGGGCGAGCAGGTCCCGAAGGTCGGCATCCGACAGCCGGGGCGAAGGCGTGGTCGCGGACATCTCGTGTCCTCTCGTCGGCGTTCGAGCCGTGCCCGACGCTCGTAACGTGTGACCGTTACGGTGGCCCGCAACGAGCTCACCCGCATCACCCGGCGCGGATGAATCACGCCGACGTAGTGGGACCGAGTTGCTCCGCCATCCGTCCGGTGGGCGCGCGCGAGCGATGCCGCCGGGAGCTCGTGATCAGCGAGGTCCACGATCTGTCCCGTCGCGCCGGCGCGGCATGAGGTGGTGACGACCTACGACGCGAAGGACCCCGACACCGCCTTCCCGCCGATCGAGCCGCTGCGGATCGGTCAGGTGCAACCCTCGGTTGTCGTAGGCCTCGAACGCCGCGTCCAGGTCGTACCCGATCACCGCTGCCGGCGCCGGGGCCGCCGCAACGAGGCGGGCTGCACCAGCCACTGGCGCGACGGCGATCAGGGTGTCCACGATGTCGTTGACCGTGGCACCGGCAGCAAGTGCTGCGTCGATGTGGGACCGGTACGACATGACCGGTGCATCCAGGGCGATCAGTGCGCCGAGCCGTACCAGGGCCTGGGTCCTGGCGTCGATGCACGAGGCCTCGGACATGCCAGTCCCCTGCTGAGGACCGACGTGACGGTGCCTCGTCGTGGAGCGCAGGTTTCGAAGCTGCGGGAAGAAGTCGTCGCGATGCTCGTGGCGAACGCACCGTACAGCGCAAGGTCGTACCACTCGACAAAGTTGCCGATGGTCGCGGCGACCAACGCGCCACCTGCTGGCGGTGGGCAAGGAGGACGGGGCGTGGTCGGGCGCGGAGGTCACCGACCTGTCGACGGAGGAGATCGGTGCGTTCAGTGGCTGCCAGCGGTGCGCGCTCGGGGCTGGCGCCGCCGCCGCCGCCGCGGAGGCTATGAAGCCGGGTGCCGTCGCCGCCTTCATCGCATACGAGAACGCCTGGGCCGTCCCGTTCGTGGCGGTGGCCCGTGACGCCGGCGGCCAGGTGCCCCCGCGAGCACGCCGATCCCCGCGCAGGACGTGATGGGGACGCGAAGATCTACGCCAACCGAGCGGCGTACAGCAGCCAGCTGCAGCCGCCGAGACGCCGTGGGGTGAAGGGTTGAGCAGATCGATCGGATCGCGCCCGCACGGCGTCGGCCACGGACTGTCGGCCGTGCCGCAGGGTCCGCAACGTGACATGGACCCCCGAGATGAGTCGAGATAGGATGGCGCGACCCCGGGTACGACGATGGGTCGCGCCCCTGTCTTGGGCGCGCCAATTGACGAGGCGGATCAGAAGGAGCACCGCACCGGGGACTCGGCCGGCGGACGGTTCGGGATCTGGGGGTGCGACGGCGTCGTCGGCGAGCGAGGTGCGGGCCTGGGGACCTCAATCGGGCAGGATCCTTCGCGGAGACCTTGTCGAGCGGTTGATTGGGCATCGCGCTGTCCCGCTCGTCGCCGTCGTCGCGCAGGCCGGCTACGGCAAGACGACACTGCTGCAGCAGTGGGCAGTGCACGATCCGCGTCCGTTCGCATGGCTTCGGATGACGGCGGAGAGCAACGACCCGATCGTCCTGTTGTCCGCGCTTGCGGTGGCGATCGGGGAGATCGAGCCGGTCCATGCGACAGTGCCCGGATCGTTCGCTGCGCCGCGCCATACGTTCGTGGGTGCGATCGCTCGGCTCCTGTCCGTGCTGGAGGCGTCCGATTCGGGCGTGCTTGTGCTGGACGACGCGCATCGACTGGACAACGCCGATTGTCAGGACCTGATCGCCGGCCTCCTGAACGGCCTGCCCGGTCACTGGCAGATCGCGGTCGCCAGTCGGGAGGGGCTGTGGCTCCCCATCGCACGGTTGCGGGCCGAGGGTCGGGTCGTCGAGATCGGCGCCGACGAGCTCGCCATGGACGACGACGAAGCCGCCGAGCTGCTCGAGACGGCGGGTGTCGCCCTCGACCGGGGCGGTGTCGCGACGCTCAACGAGCGGGCCGAGGGATGGCCCGTGGCGTTGTACCTCGCCGCCCTCGCCATCGCCCTGGGGCACGAGGTGGGTCGGGAGGCCGACTGGCAAGGCGGCAACGACCGGTTCGTGGCCGACTACCTCGTGTCGGAGGTGCTGGCTCGGCTGTCGACCGGCACGGTGGAGTTCCTGACCCGCACTGCGCTCCCGGAGCGGTTGTGCGGGCCGCTGTGTGATGTGCTCTTGGACGCCGACGACTCCGCCGAGCAGCTCGTCGCGCTGGAGCGAGCGAATGCGTTGGTGGTTTCGCTGGACGACGAACGCGTGTGGTATCGCTACCACCACCTGTTCCGCGAATGGCTCGGCCGGGAGCTGCATCGCCGCGAACCCGAGCGCGTGGCGGTGCTCCGCCAACGTGCGGCGGACTGGTATGAGGCCAACGGCCTACCGGAACTCGCGATCGACGAGGCGATCGCGTTGGGCGACGAGTCCCGCGTGGCGCGGATCGCAACCGAGCACGCGCTGTCGTTGTATCAGGCCGGGCGGGAGGCGACCATCCAGCGATGGTTCGACTGGCTCGACGAGCGAGACGTGCTCAAACGCTACCCGCATCTCCTCGTGACGGGCGCGCTCATGCACATCCTCGCAGGACGTGCCGTCCGTGCGGCGCGGTGGATCGACGCATTCGAACGCAGCGACACAACATCGGCAGAGGACTCGGGGGCGTCGGGAGAGCTGTCGATGCTGCGTGCAGCCGCGTGCCGTGACGGCCTGAGTCGCATGCGCCAGGATGCCGCTGACGCGGTGCGGTTGCTGCCCGTCGGAAGCCCGTGGCTGGCCGCCAGCCTCGGGCTTCTCGGTACTGCGTGTCTCGTGATGGACGGGCAGGAGCAGGCTGCGAGGATCCTCTGGGAGGCGGTGGAGGTCGCCGACGATGGTGGAAACACGGTCGCGAAGTCAGTGGCCCTTGCCCAGCTCGCCCTGCTCAGCGAGCGCAACGGACGGCTCGAGGATCGTGATGAGCTGTCCGAGCGCGCCCTCGCAGCGGTGACGGACGGGGGACTCGACGACTACGCGACCAGTGCGCTGGTGTTCGCCATCAGCGGTCGGGTCCACCTCGATCGTGGTGACGCACGTCCCGCCAAGACGCTGCTCGCACGGGCGCAGCGTCTCCGGCCGCATCTTACACGTGCGTTTCCGGTCATCGCGGTTCAGGCCCGCATCCAGCTGGCCCGTGTGTACGTGTTGACCACGGATGTTCCCGGAGCGCGAACGGTCCTGGGTGAGGCCGCGGACATCGTGCAGTGGCTGGCCGATCCTGGAAGCCTGGTCGACGAGATCAGCACGCTGCAGCGCCGTCTGGCGGCCCTGCGCGTTGACGTCGTCGGTGCCACGTCGTTGACCTCGGCGGAGCTTCGGCTGCTGCCGTTGTTGGCCACGCACCTGTCGTTCCGCAGGATCGGTGAGCGCCTGTTCATCTCACCCAACACCGTCAAGACCGAGGCCATATCGATCTATCGCAAGTTCGGCGTCTCCTCGCGAAGCGACGCGGTCGAACGGGCGCAGGAACTGGGTCTGCTCGGAGAGCGTGCGCCCACACCTGACCGCTCGTCGGATGACGCATGATCGTGCTCGATGGTCCACCAGCTAGGTGGCGATGTCACGGCCGTGTGCCGTCAAGGCCCAGATGACCGAGGCAGACGTGAGGCTCGGTGATCGTGCTGTCGCCGACATGGTGTGGGCCCCTCCGACGGCCACCGTCCTCGGCATCGACTGCCCGCCGGTCGTCGGATCGGCCGCAGCCATCCAGCCGCGGGCCCGAGCACGCTATCAATCTGCGGGTACCGCCCGGCATGGACCCGATCAAGGCGCAGGACGCCCTCATCGAGCACCTGCAGGACGCCGCGCCGTGGAACGTGCGCGTCAGCGTGGACCGCGAGGCCTCCGGCGCGCCGTTCCGCGCCACGACCGGCGGACCGGCGTACGCCGCGCTCGGTGCCGCCATGGAGGAGGCGTACGGCCGGCAGATGACCAGCCTGGGGCAAGGCGGTTCGATCCCGTTGTGCAACGTGTTCGCCGACACCTTCCCCGATGCGGAGATCATCCTGATGGGGTGGCCGAAGCACGGGTACGGCTCGGACACCAGCCGCGCGGTCACTGTCGGTGAGCCCACCGACGAGGTCCGCAGCGTCCACGACATCGTCAGACGGGCGCAGCAGACCGCCTTCGAGGCCGTCCGCCCAGGCGTGTCCTGTCAGGAGATTGACCGCACCGCGCGAAGGGTGATCGCCGATGCCGGCTACGGCGAGCAGTTCATCCACCGCACCGGCCACGGCATCGGGGTGACCACCCACGAGCCTCCCTACATCGTCGAGGGCGAGGAGCAGCCTCTGGTGCCGGGCATGTGCTTTTCGATCGAACCCGGCATCTACCTCGCTGGTCGCTTCGGCGTGAGGATCGAGGACATCGTCACGGTCACACGCGACGGTGGCCGCCGGCTCAACACGACCAGCCACGACCTGCGTGTGGTCGGATAACGGCCGGACGGATCTCACCCGATGGGGATGAGGCGGTCGGGTCACCGGACACTACTGTCATGAGCACAGACCCGAGAAAGGACCTCATATGGCCATGCTGACTGTCGTGAAGTTCCCGAGCGCCGAGGGCGCGCGTTCCGTGCTGAACACGCTCGAGGATCTGCAGAAACAGCAGCTGATCACGATTCACGACGCCGCGATCGTGCAGTGGCCGGCGGACAAGAAGAAGCCGCGGACCGAGCAGCTGCACAGCATGGCCGGCGCCGGTGCCTTGTCTGGTGCCTTCTGGGGCATGCTCTTCGGCCTGTTGTTCTTCATTCCCCTGCTGGGCGCTGCGATCGGCGCGGCCATGGGTGGCCTGTCGGGCAGCCTGGTGGACGTCGGCATCGACGACAACTTCATCAAGCAGGTTCGCGACCAGGTCACGCCCGGCACCTCGGCGCTGTTCGTGCTCTCCAGCGACGCGGTCACCGATCGCGTCAAGGACGCGTTGCGCGGCGTCGAGATGGAGCTCATCGCGACGAACCTGTCGAGGGACGAAGAGGACAGGCTGCGCACGGCCTTCGAGCACGAGTGAACACAGCGAGCGCCCTCACCTGACCGGGTCGTCGGATCCGGCGTCGGCCATGGACGCGCAACCACAGCCACCATCAGGTCATCCGGCCGCATCGGTCGATCGGGCGCCGCCGACACCGCAGACGACGGCGGTGACACGCGTCGAGATCGCCGGGCGGACGGTCTGGCAGGTCATCGGCGCCATCCTGCTCACGATCGTCCTGTTGAACGCGGCCAGAGCGGCCGCCGGACTGCTGACGATGGTGGCGCTGTCGTTCTTCTTCAGCCTGGCGATGGACCCGGCGGTGCGCTGGCTGCACCACCGGTACGGGTGGCGCCGCGGCGCCGCCGTCGGCGTCATCTACGCGGTGGGGTTGCTGGTCCTGTTGTTCATGGTGTTCATCCTGGTGCCCGCGATCGGGCAGCTGGCCGCCAGGATCGCCGAGAACGGCGACGAATGGATCGCCCGGATCGACGAATGGACGGGCGGGAACCTCGGATTCCCACTCAACGAAGGTGTGCGCGACGGTGTCTCTGGCGCCGGCGAGCAGACCGGTGAGTTCGCTGCCGACGCGTTCGGCCGGCTGGTCGGGATCGCCTCGGGTGGGATCACGCTGATCTTCAACCTGGCGACCATCGCGATGTTCACCTTCTACTTCACGGCCGACGCGCCGCGGGTCCAACGGGCTGTCCTGCGACTGTTCACCCCCGCGGCACAGCAGAGGATCGGCTGGACGTGGGACCAGGCGATCGTGCAGACCGGTGGATACTTCTACTCGCGCATGATCCTGATGGTGATCAACGGCACGGGGTTCCTGCTGACCATGGTCATCGTTGGCATGCCGATGTCGTTTGCCGTGCCACTGGCCGTGTTCGCCGGGTTCGTGTCGGTCTTCATCCCGGCCGTCGGCACCTACATCGGTGCGGCCATCCCGATCCTGGTCACCAGCGCGATCCAGGGCCTGGTGGCGGGGGCGGTGGTCCTCGGCTACGCCCTGGTCTACCAGCAGCTGGAGAACTACGTGCTCAGCCCGCGGATCAGCTCCGATACGATGTCGCTCAATGGCGGGGTGGCGTTCGGGGCCGCCCTGGCCGGTGGCGCCATCGCCGGACCCATCGGTGCCTTCGTCGCACTGCCCGTCGCGGCGCTGATCTCCGCGGCGGCGGCCAACTACGCGAGGAGTTACGACGTCGTGTACCGCTCCGACTACGACACCGCCGCGGCGCGAGACGTCGCCGTCGATGACCGGCCGACCGAGGCCACGCAGCGATGAGGCCCGTCCCGTGGCGTGACGGCGGCGTCGAGGCTGCCCGCAGCGTGATCATGCGCACGGCGACGTGGGTGAACCCGCTGACCACGTCGCCGTCCGGCGCCCTGGAGACCTCCGCGCTGCTCGATTCGTTCGGGCCATCGCTGATGCCGCGTACGTCCACCCTCCAGGGGGCGGCGGCGGGCCTGAACCTGCTCGTTGCCCGAGGTGTCGCGCGCGCGATCGAACTGGGCGTCAACCGGGCACGTCCCGCCGATCTGGGCATCGGCGCGCAGCTCGCGACACGGGTGGCCATCGGGCTGGCCGGTGCGGGCGCGGGCGCGTTGCCACGACGCGACGACGAGCATCTGACCCGGGCCGGCGTTCGCAGCGCCGGTCATCTCGTCACCGCTGCGGCGGTTGGTGGCGCGCTGCACGACTCGGCGCTGTGGCTGCGGCAGCGCTACCCGGCCCAGCGGGCACTACGGCCGACCCTGGTCGCCTCGCTGGCTGTCGCCGGCGTCGTGGTCAGGGCCGGGCGGCAACTGGCCGACCGCGATGCGGCGATCGACCAGTGGCCGATCGAACAGCACGCGACCGTCCCACGCGCTGTGGCGACCGCGGCCGTCGTCTCGGCCGTCGGTACGGGGCTGGCACGGTCGTACGTGTCGACGCGGCGGCTGCTGAGGGCGTACCTCGGCGATGGCTGGTCGAAGGACGTGCTGGCGCGGGCCGCGAACGCGGCGCTCTGGGGATTCGCCCTCAGCGGGCTCTACAACGCCGGCGTCGCCTACATCGGGCGTGCCAACGAGAAGGTGGAGCCGGGTTACGCCCGCCCGCCGGTCGACGACGCCTTGTCGGGCGGGCCGCGGAGCCTGCTGCCCTACGGCGATCTCGGGCAGCAGGGCCGTCGCTACGTGACTGACGTCGTCACCCCGGAGATGATCGCCGATGTGATGGGCGAGCCGGCGCTCGCGCACCCGATCCGGACCTATGTCGGGTTCAACAGCGAACCGGTCTATCAGTCCGGTCGCGCCGAGCTGGCCCTCGCGGAGCTCGACCGTACCGGAGCCTTCGACCGGTCCCACCTGCTGCTCGTCTGCCCGACCGGCACCGGATGGATCGACCAGACGATGATCGAGGCCACCGAGCTGTTCACCCGCGGAGACATCGCGACGTGCTGCATCCAGTACGGACGGTATCCATCATTCCTC
>DASUUK010000088.1 GCA_036374135.1 Euzebyales bacterium | reverse complement strand
TTGACCCTGGCGGCGGAGGTGCAGCACCGCCTGTTGCCTGGGTCGTTCACCTGCGAGGGTGGCCAGTTCACGCTCGCGGCGTGGCTCGAGCCCGCGGGGGAGGTCGCGGGTGACACGTTCGACTTCGCCGTGGAGCGTGATGTGCTCCACGTGTCGGTGACGGACGCGATGGGTCATGGCGTCGAGGCGTCCGTCCTGGCCACGTTGCTGGTCGGCGCGTTGCGCAACGCACGTCGCGCGGGCGCGGAGCTGGCCGCGCAGGCAGCTCTTGCCGACGAGGGGCTCGGCCGCTACGTCGGGTCGGGGGGCGGCTTCGTGACCGGTCAGCTCGCTCGTATCGACCTGCGTACGGGCACCGCGAGCATCGTCAACGCCGGCCACCCTGCGCCGCTGCGGCTGCGCGATGGTCGCGTCGAGAGCCTCGTCCTGCCGCCCGACTTGCCGTTCGGGACCTTGGTCTCCGGGGGCTACACGGTGCATCCCGTGCCGCTGGCGCAGGGTGACCGGCTGGTGTTCTTGACCGATGGGATGATCGAGCGGAATGCGGCAAGCGTCGACATCCGCGGCCTCATCGTGCAGAGCGCCGGCATGCATCCCCGGGAAGCCGTGCAGGACCTCACGCATGCAGTGCTCGAGGCAGCCGGCGGCCAGCTCCAGGACGACGCCACCGTCCTGTGTCTCGACTGGCACGGCGGAGCCGCAGACGACGTCGCCCGTCAGCCGACACGAACCCCGGCTGAGCTCCACCCCGGCTCGACTAGTCCCCGCGACAGGGACGCTATGGCTCTACGGCCGAGCCGGCGTCATGGCAGCACCTAGGCGTCGATCGCCGACGCGGACCTTGCGGCGAAGGTCCGACATCGAGAACCTGCGACTTGATCACTCTCCGTGAGGAACGGTGCCGACTGCTGGCGGCAACCGCTGCTCGCCGGCGAGCGCAGTCGACCGGCGCAACGCTTCCCGAGACTCCGGAAACACGCCTTGCGCGATGAGCGCAGTGCCCAGGGCCTGCAGCGCCCAGATGATGGCTACCACGTCGCCTGCCGTCTCGGCTTCCGCGAGCACGTCGCGGCACTCGATGAGACCCGCGTCCCACTCCCCGCGTGCGCAGCGCACCCATGCAAGCTCCACCCGTGCCGGGCGGCGGGCGGGACCATCCCCGACTCCTCGAACAGCGCCACGGCCCGCCGTTCGCTGTCCAGCGCGTCGTCAAAGGACCCTGCGGCCCACGCCTGGAGCGTCGCCAGCCGGAGATGCACCGTGGCCCGCTTCACGCGGTCGGGGTGGTCACGCAGGACGGTGTCCATGCGCTGCAGGGCACGAATCGCCGTGCCGGTCTCGACGTCGGCGCGATGGTCCGGCAGCTACTTCGGGGTCAGTGCCATGGCATCGAGCACGTCCAGCCCGTCGGAGCGACTGTCGAGGGCTCGTTCGGCCATGTTGGCTCGGACGCAGAACCGCGGCAGCGGGTTTGGAACCCGCCGCACTGCCACGATCAGGCGCTGGCGGGCAGCGTCGCTTGTCGCCCCGCTGCCACGTTGTCCCGCAGCGTCATGGACGGTTGGAGCGCACCACCCTGCTCGGGCTTCACGTTCTGGGCAGCGCTCTAGGCGTATGGGGAGGCCATCACTGCCCCATTCGTCGTCCCTGTTCGGCGTCGGCCACGATCTTCGCGATCCGCCGGGCCCGCGTGTTGGGCTTTGCGGCGCTGATGACCTGCCACAACATCTGCTTGCGCGCCGATGGCGGAAATGTGTCCCAGTGCGCGCGCGCCCGGGGCACCGCGTCGAGCGCTCCGGCGAGGTCGTCCGGTTCGACGAGGTCCTCCGCCGCGTCGTACAGCGACCACCAACCGTTGTCCTTCGCGACCGCGACGGCGCGGCGTCCCGCCTCGGTCATGCGGCCCTCGGCCTCGAGCCTGGCGACCCGTTCACGGTTCAGGCGCGTCCAGCCGCTGCGCGGCCGCCGGGGCGTCATCAACTGCAGGCCGCGGGCGTCGTCGAGGGTGTTCACGGTCGAGTCGATCCAGCCGAAGCACAGCGCCTCCTCGACCGCTTCGTCGTAGGGGACGGCGGGCCACCCGGTGCCGCGCTTCCACGACGCCAGCCACACCCCGGATGTGGCGGCGTGATACGCGGTAAGCCACGCTCGCCAGGCTTCTCGCGTCTCGGCGTGGTAGATCGGATAGCCGAACTTCCAGGTCGGCGGATGCTCCGAGGCGGTCGCTGGGACGTCCACGAGTGACATGCACACAGTCTGCCGCGGGCTCTCCGGCAACGGCGGCGCCGGATCCCGCGCACCTTGTCAGTCCGCAGATGGACTCATGGGGCTCATCAGCTGGAAGTAGTTGTTGTCGGGATCGGCGAGCGTCGCGATCCACATGCCCTCCCCCGGGCGCGGCTCGTACGGTTCTCGCACGACGATGGCGCCGGCCTTCTCGACCCGTTCGAACTCGCCCTTCACGTCGGCGGTCTCGATGTTGCAGATGATCCGGCCCGGGTCGGGATTGCTGCCCGTGACCTCGTCGTGCGGCCCGACAGTGAGTGAACCTGCGCCGAGTTGCCAACCGGTGAAGCTTTGCTCGGACCAGTCGGGCGCGCCAAACAGCTTCGTGTAGTAGTCTGCGAGGCGCTTGGCGTCCTCCGATCCGATCATCACGCTGTTGAGGTTCATGGCTGCTCCTTGTTGATAGGTCGACCGCAACACGCCGCACAGTCATGACCGCGGCGGCGTGGAAAATTCATCGCCGCTGAGGCGGGTCACTACGACCCTCGACATCACTGATTGATGACCGCAGACATCCGCTGCCGTAAGATCGTCGCGTCTTCGGTGGCAAACCGATCCCGGAACGTTGCACTACCGCACTTTCCCAGCCCGAGACCAGACGGCGGGCACGAAGCTACTGAGCGTGAGGATGTTCGCGCCCGGTCGACTCCACCCTTCCCAGCGAGAGCCGCATTCGGTCGACGCAGCGTGGAGACATTGGGCCGTACTTGTCGACTCCCTCGTGCGGCTCCTGTACGGCTGTTGGCGCGATGTCGCCCCGGCTCTAGGTTCGGCCGACCCGCGATCGAGGGCGCCGGAGACCAGGTCCGGCCATCGTCCCGTCCGCTGGCGCGGAGCGGCGTTGTCCGCATGCGGCCGGGCTGCATGTATCGTCGTTCAGCTATTGCCCGGGCGCGCGTCCTGGACACGAGGTCGTTCGAGCGGGCCTCCCTGGCCTAGCAGCCGGGGTCATTCTCGAGCCCGCCGTCGCCTGGGCAGGAACCGGCCGGTCCGTTCGGTGTACCTGTGGTAGGCGTCGCCGAGTCCCTCGGGGGAGGCCAGTAACTCCTCTTCTGCCGCCACCCACCACATGGTGGCCATCGTCCACGCCACTGCTACCCCCGCCAGCAGGTAGCTGCGGAACACGAGGCTGAGCCCCACCGCAATGGCCGTGGAAGAGCTGTAGATGGGATGCCGGACGTAGTGGTAGGGCCCGGAGGTCACCAGCTCGTGGTCCACCGTCACGCCCTCCACGCTCACGTACCGTCCCAGGACCCGGGCGGCCCAGACAAGCACGGCCATTCCTACCGCCCACAGTCCCAGGCCGATCCCTTGCAGGAGGGGATCGATGCCGGAGGACCAGTTCAGCCACCCGCCGTATCCCCACCCGGGGGCGACGACCACGAAGGCCGGATACAGGAGCGGGACAACCTGTGCCAGGTCGCCTCCCCGACCGATGAGGCGTGGGGGCTGCAGCCTGACCCGCAGCCGGGCATCGCGACCGGGGCGCTCCCACCGGGAACCCAGCACCCAGATGGCCCCGTGGGCTGCTGTCATCAATGCCGCCAGGAATTGAGCCGTGGCCGCGTGCACGTCGCTTCCCCTCCTCGACCCGTGAGGGGCACTACTGGCCTGTTGTAGCCAGTATGCAACGCACAGGGTGTTGGCGGACCGCGGTCTCGCCGGCCGATGCGAAGACTGTCGACGTCCTCATCCTCGAGGGCTTCGTGCTACCGAGCGTGAGAGCGCCCGCAGTCAGCTCAATCATCGCGTCCCGGCATGGCACGAGGTTGCGCGCGCCCAGTGAGAGAGACTGGACCGTGTGCTCTATGCGGTCGCCCGCATCGCCGATGGCTTCCACAGATGCAGCCAGAGCCAGGCCTCCTGTGACCGCCAGCAGCGTACGCAAGGTCAGCAGTGGCCGCTCGTGCCTCAGCGCCGGTGCCGCACCAGAATCCGCAACGGTTCCCACCTGCACGATCAGCACCGCAATCGCGCCAACTGCGATGGCGATGCCGAACCCGGACCACGTTCGGGCTGGTCAGCAGACGGTAACGCTGCGTAGCACCACGGGCTTCGGGATGCTGGACCTCCGCGCTCGTCTCGGGCGTCGATTGCGTCGCGGGGACCGCCGCGCTGCGACGTCGCGACCGTAACGTGCGGTGCGCAGGTGAGGCTGCGCCAGTCCGCCAGCCGCGTGTTTCGGTCTTGCCGACGTAGGCGACGGCGTCGTCGGTGCTCATGGAACGGCCGCGTGCCCAGGCGAGGTCGACGCCGGCTGGCGTGAGGGTGCGGCGGGCGGCGTCGCGCGGGCGTTCGACTTCCCGGCGGCAATGCTGGACGGTCAGCGCCGCCGCCGGCGTGTTGACGCAGGCGCGACGCCGCGCCGGGAAGCTAGGGGATTGGCGGTTCCGGGTGTCGACAGACCGCCGACGACCCCTAGATTCCGCCCAGTCCTGGTGGGGCCGAAGACTTCGACGTGGAGTCCTGTCCATCGACCCCCGGCCCGGCGGACTGCCGATTCCGCCAGGCGTCCACCTACGGTCGACCGTCGACGGGACCGGCGGTGCCTACTGATCGTGGCCCTCATCGTCGAAGGGGTCACCACCCTCGACGCCGCGCTGGCCCACCGCCGTACCGCCCGTACCAGCTCCAGGCCGCCATTGCGGCATGCCACGCGACCGCCCCGGACGCCGAGCGCACCGACTGGGTGCAGATCGCCCACCTGTACGGCGAGCTGGCTCGCGCCGCCCCGTCGCCGGTGGTGGAACTGAACCGTGCCGTGTCCATCGCGATCGCGGACGGCATCCCGTCTGGCCTCGCCCTGGTGGACGACCTCGTCGCGTCGGGCGCGCTCGACGGCTACCACCTGCTGTGGGCGACCCGCGGACCTGCTGCGGCGGCTGGGCCGGTCCCAGGACACGAGAGCCGTCTACGAGCAGGCGCTGCGCCTGGCCCCGACCTCGGCGGAGCGCCGCATCCTCGTGCGCAGGCTCGCGGCCCTTGGGCAGCCGGAACCGAACCCCCTTCCAGCGCGACCGGCAGCAGGCACACCCGGGTCGGTTCACCCGGCGAATCCGCGACAGGCATCTGATACGTCTGTCGGATGGATGATGACTGCAGGGACCGGTACACGGCGTTGGAGTGGTTGTCGCCAGCCGGCGTTCGCCGACGTGCCCGCCCACTCGTCGTCCGTGCCGAGTCCGAAGTGGGCGTGGAACGGCTGCTCGGCGAGCGTGACGCCCCTCGTCGGTCAGGGGGACCGACTTCGCCGTCGATCGGGGATCGCCGATGTGGCCGTGTTCGTGGAGGCGGGCCATGGCGTCCCAGTCGAAGCTCTTCCACGCCCGCCGTGCCGCGTTGAGGTGCAGCAGCGCGAGACGATGTCCTCGACCTTGGGTTCGTCATACATCGTCGCCACCGATCGATGCCGCCAGCACTCCAAGACTCGTGCGCGGCACTCCTCCGCGTCGACGAACGGGTTGCGGGCTCCTGGCAGAACGGCGACGCGGGTCGTCGAGCGAGCACCTGGCTGACGCACTGGTGCGAGATGCCGAGGATGCGCCCGATCTCGCACCGAGCGGCCTGACGCCCGCGTCGCCGATCGCGTCCCGCAGTTCCTCGTCGTCACGCCGCACACCCAGGTGGAAGCGCCGCTCCTGCCGACCGCCGATCGCGGTCGCCGGTCCGTCGCCGGTCGTCGACGGGGCGTCCGAAGCCCGTTGACGCCGACCGGTCACAGCTCGCCGAGCCCGCTTTCGACCAGGCGGACAAGGTCGGCGAGCGTGCGCTCCGCGTCGTCGCCGTCGACGACGATCTCGATCTGGTCGTTCGGTCCGCAGTCCATCGACATGATGGCCAGCGTCGACCGGGCGTCCACCGACTGTGGGCCCTTGCGGACCGTGACGGCACACTTGTGGTCGACGACCGACTTGACGAACACGCGACCAGCGCGGGCGTGCAGGCCGCTGTCGTTGACGACGGTGACGGTTCTGCTCGGCATGTGACACCCCGTTGTGCCGGTCCGATGCCTCACCTTGAAGTTGGGCCCGCTGGGACGTTTGACAAGACCCGGAGCGTTGATTCTGTGTATCCACCGTTGATCTTCGATTGCGACGGTGTGCTGGTCGACAGCGAGGCGGTCTACCTGACGGTCGAGCTGGCCGCCCTCGCAGAGCTCGGCGTGCGCTATGACCGGACGTCGTACGTGCGCACCTTCATGGGGCTCTCGCCCGACCGGTGGCGACGCGACCTGGCCGCGGACGTCGAGGCACGAACGGGCGCTCCGCTGCCTCCGGCGTTCTTCGTCGAGCTCGACGCCACGCTCCGCCGCGCGATCTACGACCACCTGCGACCCGTGCCCGGCGCCCGCGAGGCGGTCGCAGCGGTGGACGGTCCGCGCTGCGTCGCGTCGAGCACGCCGTGGCCGCGGTTGACCTGGAAGCTGGTGAGGACGGGCCTGGACGACCTCTTCGGGCCGCACGTCTACTCCGCGGACGCCGTGGACCATGGCAAGCCGGCGCCGGACCTGTTCTGGCACGCCGCCGCTGGCATGGGGATCGACGCAGCGCGCTGCGTCGTCGTGGAGGACAGCGCGAACGGTGTCCTGGCGGGCGTCGCGGCCGGCATGACCGTGATCGGCTTTGTCGGCGGCGGGCACTGCGTCGACCGCCACGCCGACATGTTGCGTGACGCAGGCGCCACCGCGGTCATCGCTGACCTCGCCGACCTCGGTTCCGCCGTCGACGCGGCGAGCTGAGTGTGCAGACGCTCGGCACTACGCTGCGATGGTCATGACCAGACGACTGCTGGCGGTGTTCGCACACCCCGACGACGAGGCCTTCGGTCCCGGCGCGACGCTCGCGGTGCACAGCGCCGCCGGTGTCGACGTCCACATCGCCACCATGACCGATGGGTCTGCGGGGGCGCCGGCGCCCGGGTATCCCGACGGAGCGGCGCTCGCGACCATCCGACGCGACGAGCTCCGGGCCGCAGCCAAGCAGCTCGGGGCCACCCTGCACCACTTCGAGCACCGCGACTCGGGCTACACCGGGGACCCACGCAACGACGACCCCGCGGCGTTCATGAACGTCGACCCGGAGAAGCCAACCGCCGAGCTCGTCAACCTGATCCGCGACGTCCGACCCGACGTGGTCATCACCCACGACGAGCAGGGTGGCTACCACCACCCCGACCATGTCCGCTGCCACGTTCTGGTCCGTGCTGCCTTCGACGCTGCCGGCGACCCGGCCCGGCACCCCGATCGCGGCACGCCGTTCCAGCCGACCCGGCTGTACAGCGAGACGATGTCGAACCGGTGGGTCAAGGTGATGACCCGCGCCATGCGACTGCTCGGTCGCGATCCGACGCGCTTCGGTGTGAACAACGACGTCGACCTGACGCGCGTCGGGATGGATCCCGCGAGGATCACGACGCGCATCGACGCCCGAGCGGGCTGGGCGGCCAAGCGCGCCGCGGCCGCGTGTCACGCCAGCCAGCGCGGCGACACAGGACCGATCAGCAGGATCCCCACATGGCTGATCTCTCGGATCGCGCCTCGGGACCTGTTCATCCGCGAGGTCCCCGCACCGTGGCCGGGCCTGCGCGAGAACAGCTTCTTCGGCTGAGCAGGCGCGGGGACGTGGAGGGTCGGCCGACGTCCTGGCTGTGCGGTGAGCCCGTCGGCGACCTGGGTCGCGCGACGCGCGTCCACGTCGCCGTCCGAGCGATGACGACGCCAGGCGTGGCGTCGAGTGGCGCAGCCGCCGCATCGTTCGACACGATGAGGTCCGCGCGCCCACGGGCGGTCTTCGTCGAGGTGGCGCTCTTCGGCCGCCGCTCCTTCCCGCCAGAACCAGGGCCTCGCCGTCCCGTGCATTCCACGATCCATCGCAGGCTGCCGGTCGGCGTCGATCCAGATGGTGTAGGCCACAGCAGGTGCGTCCAGTCGAAGAAGTCCTCCCACCAGGCGACGTCGTCGGTGTGGACGGCCGGTGCGTCCAGGGCGTCCGCCAGCGACGCCGCGAACGTCGTCTTGCCCGCGCCGGATCCGCCGTCGACCGCGACAACCCTGGTGTGCCCCTGCCGCGGTGGGCGGTGCAGGATCTGCCGCGCCACCCATGGGAACGTGCGTCGCCCCGGGCTCACTGCGTGGTCCGGGCGGTCCTCCGCCAGCCCCGCGACATAGGCGTCGGCGACCGCGGCCCGGTAGGCGTCCGTGTCACCGCCGAACTGGCAGATGAAGATGTCCGCGAGGTCGGGTGCGTCGGCCAGTGCGTCCCAGGGTCGACGGATCCGACACGTCACTGCGCCGGAACGACTTCGCGCAGTGGACGAACAGCTCGGCGGTCTCGACCACCAGCGCGTGTTCGGGCGACGCAGCTCAGGGTGCGCGCTGTCGAGCACGTCCGCTGCGGTCGTCAGCCAGGCCGGGCCGTTGAGCCGCACCGTCTCGGTCTGCCCGGCACGATGAACAGGAGGCCGGCCTCGCCGGTGGCGACCACGTGGGTGAGTGAGTCCAACCTGTTGTTGCCGCCGAGGTCCGGCAGCGCCACGTGTCGTTCGACGTCGTCCACGCCCCGGCCTCGGTGCGGTGCTTCGCGGCACCGGATGAGCGCGCGTGGTGGAGCGACCTGTGGGCCGACCGCGTGCGGTCCTCCACCTTCGCCCGGCAGGCGGTGGACCGCGGGTTGACCGATGCGGACGAGCTCGCGGAGGTCGCCGAGGCCTGGCACCGGTGGGCCGCCCGCGACGACGGCTGGCTGACGATCGTGCACGGCGAAGTGCTCTGCCGCGGCTGATCCTCTGATCGCCGGAACGCGTCGGCTCCATCGAGGGGACTGAGCGGGGGTGCGTGTTGTGCAGCGGACCTGCGCACGCCTCGACCAGCGGGCCGGCATGGTGAGATTACGCCGCACCCGCGAGACTGGCCCCGTGGCGAACGTCACTGAGCCGACGCGAGGGAGCGCTCCGATGACGACGGATCAACACGTCGCGACCCCACCGGGGTGGGCGACCCACGAGGTGCGCAACCAGCCGCCGCCGCTGATCGACTGGGACGTCGCCGCCTACCCGCCGCTGCTGGAGGCGGTCGAGCGCGAAGGCGCCGCCTGGTACCTCGACGATCTGCACGAGCTCGGACGGCTGGCCGGCGGCACCCGCGCGCAACGGTGGGCACAGGACGCCGACGCCAATCCGCCCCGCCTGCGGACCCACGACCGGTACGGCCACCGTCTCGACGAGGTCGACTACCACGCCGCGTACCACGAGCTGATGCGGGTCGCGGTCGACGCGGGACTGACCGGCGGACCGTGGGCCGGCGACATGGCAGCCGCATCGGTGCCCGCCGGCTCAGAGCACGCCGCACGGGCCGCCGGGTTCTACGTCTGGTGCCACACCGAGCTGGGGCACGGTTGCCCGGTGTCGATGACCCATGCGATCGTCCCGGCGCTGCGCCGGGAACCGGAGCTGGCCGCCATGTGGGAGCCCGGTCTGGTGTCGCGTCACTACGACCCGGACCTGCGCGCGCCCGGCGACAAACCGGGGCTGACCGCCGGCATGGCGATGACCGAGAAGCAGGGCGGCAGTGACGTCCGTGCCAACTCCACGACCGCGCGTTCCACCGCCGATGGCACCTGGCGGCTGACCGGGCACAAGTGGTTCTGCTCGGCGCCGATGAGCGACGCCTTCCTCGTGCTCGCGCAGGCACCCGACGGGTTGACCTGCTTCCTGTTGCCCCGGGTGCTGCCCGACGGCACGCGCAACGCTGTCCGACTGCAACGGCTGAAGGACAAGCTGGGCAACCGGGCGAACGCGTCCAGCGAGATCGAGTTGGCCGACGCGGTCGCGTGGCGCGTGGGTGAGCAGGGCCGCGGGGTCGCCACCATCATCGAGATGGTCGTGGCGACACGGGTCGACTGCGTGATCGGCGCCGCGCTGACCACCCGTCACGCCGTCGCGCAGGCCGCCCACCACGTGAGCCACCGGCGGGCGTTCGGGCGCCGGCTCGTCGACCAGCCGGCGATGACGGCGGTGCTGGCCGACCTGGCCGTCGAGGCGGAGGCGATGACCGCGGTCGCCGTGCGTCTGGCGGCCGCGTTCGGGCGGGCTGCCGCGGGCGATGAGCACGACCGGATGCTCACGCGCCTGGCCGTCCCGGCAGCCAAGTACGCGACGACCAAGCGGTCGGTCACCGCCGTCGCCGAAGCGCTGGAGTGCCTGGGGGGCAACGGCTACGTCGAGGAATCGGGGATGCCGCGGCTGTACCGCGAGGCCCCGCTGTACTCGATCTGGGAGGGCGCGGGCAACGTCCAGGCGCTCGACGTGCCGCGGGCCGTCGCGCGTACGCCCGAGGCCGTCGACGCGGTGCTCGACGAGGTCGACGCGGCGTCCGGTGCTGACGCCCGCCTCGACGCCGCCGCTGCGGAGTTGCGTGCCGAGTTGGCGGACCGTGACGCCGTCGAGCACCGCGCGCGGCGCATGAGCGGGCTCATGGCCGCCGTCGTGCAGGGGGCGTTGCTGGTGCGCCACGCCCCGACCGCCGTCGCCGATGCCTGGTGCGCCACCCGCTTGTCCGGTGGTCACGCGTTCTACGGCACCTTGCCGACCGGCCTCGACCTGGAGCCCATCATCGACCGGGCGACGCCGCGCACGGGTTGACCGCGCGTGGTGTATCGCTCGAGATCCTGTCGACTCCGCGGCCGGCTGCGGCGTGCCCCCGTAAGTGGGGGCTGATCGTGCTCGTCATCCTCGCGCTGCTGCTCATCGCCGCGCTGGTGGGAGCAGTGGCCGCCTTCAGAAGGCGCACCTTGTCATCGTTCGCGAAGAGCGTGGTCGTCGCCGTCGTGATCTACATAGCTGTCGCGTTCGCGTTGGAGCTGGCGGCCACCTTGTTCGAGCGCAGCTCCTAGTCCTGGCCGGCAGGCTCGACATTCGACCGCCACGGCACGCGGGGCCATACTGGCTGACGTCTGCCGACGGGCCGTCCTGCGGTCGGTCAGCCGCCCTCGATCCACCGGACGTAGCGCTCGGCCGAACGCTCGACGAGCCCGTTGTCGGCGGCAATCACCGTGTCCCACCAGCCGCCGTAGATGCGCGCGAACGGGTGGCGCGTCACGCGGTCGGCAACCTCGCGGACTGTCGCCGCGGGCAGGGGGATCAGGTTCGGATAGGAGCGCATGAAGCTGACGGTGCGGTCCTTGACGACCGTCGCGGTGTCGCCGACGAAGACGGCGCCCGCCCCGTCCGCGCCCTCGTCCCAGACCGCGACCGCGCTCCCGTCGAAGTGGCCACCGCACTGCACGAGGTGGATGCCGGGCAGCGGCTCGGCCTCGTCGTCCCACCACCGGATCGCGGTGTCATTGCGCTGCACCCATGCGCTATCGGCGGTCGGCAGCCACAACGGTGCGTCGTCGAATGCGTGGCTCCACTCGACCATCGCGCCGTAGAAGTGGGGGTGCGAGCATGCGATCCCGGCGATGCCGCCGCGGTCGCCCACTGCGGTGACCGCGTCGTCGTCGATGTAGCCGACGCAGTCCCACAGCAGGTTGCCGGCGTCGGTACGGATCAGGCATGCGCGCTGGCCGATGCCGAGGGACGGGATGACCCCGACGCCGTGCACGCCGGGCTCGATCCCGCGCACCTCGATGCGGTGGCCGTCCCCGGCGAGCTCGCGCAGGCTGGTCCAACGTTGCCCGTCGGCCGGCACCCACTGACGCTCGTCCTCGCAGATCGGGCAGACGTCCTGGGGCGCGCCCGGTTGCTGCTGGACCGCGCAGGTGGCGCAGACCGGGGCGTCGAGCTCCATCGCCGCGCTGCCGGGACCGGTCAGGTCAGGCGCTCGTAGATGACCGCCATGCCCTGACCGCCGCCGACGCACATGGTCTCGAGCCCGATCGTCCTGTCGTGGTACGCAAGGCTGTTGAGCAGCGTGGTCGTGATCCGTGCGCCGGTCATGCCGAACGGGTGTCCGACCGCGATCGCCCCGCCGTTGACGTTCAGGCGATCGATGTCGATGTCCAGCTCGCGGTACGACGGGATCACCTGCGCCGCGAACGCTTCGTTGATCTCGACCAGGTCGATGTCGTCGATGGTCATGCCGGCGTGGTCGAGCGCCTGACGGGTCGCGCCCACCGGTCCAAGGCCCATGATCTCCGGCGACAGGCCCGTCACGCCGGTGGCGAGCACGCGCGCCAGCGGCTGGATGCCCAGCTCGCGCGCCTTCGACTCGCGCATCACGACCACCGCCGCGGCGCCGTCGTTCAGCGGGCACGCGTTGCCGGCGGTCACGGTGCCGTCGGGGCGGAACACAGGGTCGAGCCCGGCCAGCTTGTCCATCGTCGTGCCGCGCCGGATGCCGTCGTCCGTGGCGATCTCGGCGCCGTCCGGCGTCGTGACGGGTGTGATCTCGCGCTCCCAGAAGCCGTTGTCGAGCGCCCCCTCGGCCCGGTTCTGCGACCGGCACGCGAACTCGTCCTGCTCGGTGCGGCTGATCCCACGGAGCGCGGCCACGTTCTCGGCGGTCTGGCCCATCGCGATGTAGATGTCGGGCATGTCACCGTGGTCGCGGGGGTCCTCCCACGACTCCGCGCCCTGCTCCGCGCGCTTGGCCGTGCGGTCCTGTGCGTCGGCGAACGCCGGGTTCTGGGTGTCCGGCAGGCCGTCGCTGGTGCCCTTCGTGAATCGGCTGACCATCTCGACACCGGCGGAGATGAACACGTCGCCCTCGCCTGCGGCGATCGCGTGGAACGCCATGCGGGTGGTCTGCAGACTCGAGGAGCAGTAGCGCGTGACCGTCGTGCCCGGCACCCCGTCGAGCCCCAGCAGCACGGCGACGACGCGACCCATGTTGTAGCCCTGCTCACCGCCCGGCAGGCCACAGCCCAGCAGCAGGTCATCGATCTCGGTCGGGTCGAGTTCGGGCACCTTGTCGAGGGCAGCCCGGACGATCGTGGCGGTCAGGTCATCGGGCCGCAGACCGGTCAGCGACCCCTTGTTGGCACGTCCGATCGGCGAACGGGCGGTGGCGACGATCACGGCTTCCGACATGGCGACTCCCTCGACGATTGCGCGGCAGATCTACCCCCATTGTGGCCGCGCGATCCGGGGCCTCGACCTCTCGGCCCAACCCGCGCCCGAGCCGACGCGAACCGGCCGCTGTCGCTCGCGATGTGCAACCGGTGCGCGTCGTCCCAGCCATGACCGGTCAGCCCAGCCGCGACTGCAGTCGACGCATGCCGGCGAGCCAGCGGTCGTGGTCGGCCGCGCGCTGCACCGTGTAGCCGCCGACCTCAGGATGGGGCAGGATCAGGAAGCGGCCGTCGGCCAGTGCCTCCATCACCACGTCGGCAACCTGCTCGACGCCGATCGCCGACGGTTCCAGCAGCGCGCGGATGCGCTCGTCGGCCCGCTCCAGCAGATCGGTGCGCACGCCCTGCGGGCACAGTGCCTGCACCGTGATCCCGCGGTCGCCGTACGTGATCGCCATCCACTCGGCGAACGCCAGGGCGCCGTGCTTGGTGACGGCGTACGGAGCGGACCCGATCTGGCTCAGCAGTCCAGCCGCGGACACGGTCGCGAGGAAATGGCCGCGACCGCGTTCGAGCCAACCCGGCAGCAGTGCGCGCGCTGCGCGGACGTGGCCCATCACATTGACCTCCCACGACCGTGCCCACGTGTCCTCGGACGCGTCGGGTCCACCGGCGACGGCGATGCCCGCGTTCGCGCAGAAGATGTCGATCGGTCCGAGATGGTCGACGGCCTGCTCGACCAGGCGGGCGGCACCGTCGGCGCGGGTGGCGTCGCCAGGGACGGCGTGGCCGTCGATGTCTGCGGCGACCTCGGCCGTGGCGTCGACGTCGAGATCGTTCACCACGACGCGCGCGCCCTCGCTCGCGAACCGGCGGGCCAGGGCTGCACCGATGCCGCGACCCGCCCCGGTGACGACGACCACGCGTCCGTCGAGCTCCATGGGCGTCCACCTTCTCGTGATCCGGGCGAATTGCCAGTGTCGCGCAGTCGAATGATCGGTTACGCTTCCGGGTGATCCGTACGCGCCGCGTCCGTTCCGGCCGAGGCGGCGGGGCGACGCGACGCCAGACGTGACGCTACTGCGTCAGGAGGCCCAGATGCCCGCTGGCTCTGTCTCAGAGGTCGCCGAACCGCATTCCGCAGGCCCGCTCGGGCTCCCGTCGCTCGGACAGCCGTCCGTCAGCATGGTCGCTGACGGTCTGCCGGCCGGCGCGAGCATGGCCGACACGGGCGTGGACTGCGCCCGCTGCGGAGGTCGCGGCGGGGTGTACCTGCCCTCGTTGTGCCTCGAACTGTCGTGCCCCGAGTGCGGCTGACCTAGCACCACATCGGTCGGCGGCCACTGGCACGCCGGACCCTCCACACGAGCCACCACCGGCTGTCGCCATCGCCGGCCGACAGCCCGGCACCCGACTGCGGCCCGAAGCGGGCGCGCCACCCGCACGCGCGTCATCGCGTCCGATGCGCTGCTCCCACCGCGGGCGGTCATCGGACGTCGGCCCGGCGGATGCGACGAACAGTGCCCAGACGGTGTCGACAGGCGGGGGGATGGCGGTCAGGTCACCCGACGCAGAACTCGTTGCCCTCGGGGTCGCCCAGCGTCACGGCGTAATGGTCGCGGACATCGCCGTCGACCACGCGCACGATCGTCGCCCCGAGGCCGACGAGCCGCTCGACCTCCGCGTCGACGATGCGGCGTCGTTCTGCGATGGGTGTGCCGCGCCCGGCAACGAGCAGGTCGAGGTGCAGGCGGTTCTTGACCGACTTGGCTTCCGGCACGGGCTGGAACCACACCGACGGCCCGGTGCCGGTGGGATCGACCAGCCGGTCGACGCCGTCGTCGATCTCGTCCTCGGGCACCCCGACGCTGCGGTACCAGTCGGCCCACGAGTCGTGGCCGTCCGGCGGGGGCGGCGGCACGTAGCCGAGCGCCGCGGCCCAGAACCGCGCGAGCCGGTCGGGGTCCGCGCAGTCGATGACGAGCTGCAGTTGCGGCGTCGTCACGGGCGCCGGCGGGGCTGTGTCGCTCGCCATCAGGCGCGGACGACCGACACACGCACCGCCTCGTCGTCGCCGACGGTGCCCTCCGCGACGTGACCTTCGGCCCCGAGCGAGCCGTACGCCACCGTCGCCGCCAGCACCTCGCCCGCGACGAACGCCTCGTGCTCGCGGACCGCGTCGACCACGGCATCGTCGCCGTCGACGTGCAGTTCGATCCGATCCGAGACGTTCAACCCGGCGTCGCGCCGCGCCTGCTGGACGACCCGGACGACGTCGCGGGCGCGTCCCTCGGCCGCGAACGCGGGCGTCACCTCGGTGTCGAGGACGACGACGCCGACGTTGCCGGGCAGCGGTGCTGAACGGTCCGGTTCGGCCGGCACCAGCCGCAGGTCGTACTCGTCGGGGCGCAGTTCGATGCCGCCCGCGGTGACCGCATCACCGTCGACCGTCCAGTCCCCGGACTTCGTCGCACGGATCACTCGCTGCACGTCGCCGCCCAACCGCGGTCCGGCGGCGCGTGGGTTGACCGTCAGCACCGTCGAGCACGCCCCGTCCACGTCGTCGCTCAGCACGACCTCCTTGACGTTCACCTCGTCGGCGATCAGATCGGTGAACGCCTCGAGCTGCTTCGCGTCCTGTGTCGCCACGGTCAGCGACGCAAGCGGCAGGCGTACCCGCAGCCGCCTCGCCTCGCGCAGCGACAGCGCCGCCGAGCACACGTCGCGCACCCGGTCCATCGTCGCGACCAGCCCGTCGTCGGTCGGCAGCGCGTCGGCCTCGGGCCAGTCGGTCATGTGCACCGACCGCCCGCCGGTGAGCCCGCGCCACATGTCCTCGGTCACCATCGGCAGCAGCGGCGCGGCGGCGCGGCACACCGTCTCCAGCACGGTGTACAGCGTGTCGAACGCATCGTGGTCCCCTGCCCAGAACCGGTCCCGCGAGCGGCGGATGTACCAGTTGGTCAACGCGTCGAAGAAACCTCGGACCAGCGCGCACGCACCGGAGATCTCGTAGACGTCCATCGCCATCGTCACGTCGGTGACCAGCGCATGCAACTTGGCGAGGACGTAGCGGTCCAGCACGTGCGTGGAGTCCGTCCGCCGCGTGGCGGTGTAGTCCTCGGCGTTGGCGTACAGCGTGAAGAAGTTGTACGCACTCCACAGCGGATTGAGCACCTGTCGTACGCTGTCGCGGATGCCCTGCTCGGTGACGATGAGGTCGCCGCCGCGCAGGATCGGCGACGCCATCAGGAACCACCGCATGGCGTCGGCGCCGTAGCTGTCGAACATCTCGTAGACGTCCGGGTAGTTGCCCAGCGACTTGCTCATCTTGCGGCCGTCGCTGCCGAGCACGATGCCGTGGGTCACGCAGGTGCGGAACGCCGGGCGATCGAACAGCGCCGTCGCCAGCACGTGCAGCGTGTAGAACCACCCGCGCGTCTGCCCGATGGACTCGACGATGAAGTCCCCGGGATAGTGGTGCTCGAACCAGTCGGCGTTCTCGAATGGGTGGTGGACCTGCGCGAATGGCATGGACCCCGACTCGAACCAGCAGTCGAGCACCTCGGGGACCCGGCGCATCATCGACCGCCCCGTCGGATCGTCCGGGTTGGGGCGCACCAGATCGTCGACGACCGGACGGTGCAGATCGGTGGGGCGCACGCCGAAGTCGCGCTCGATCTCGTCGAGCGAGCCGTACACGTCGACGCGCGGGTACGCGGGATCGTCGGACCGCCACACGGGGATGGGTGAACCCCAGAAGCGGTTGCGGCTGATCGACCAGTCCCGCGCGTTCTCGAGCCACCTGCCCATGGAGCCGTCGCGCACGTGCTCGGGCACCCAGGTGATCTGCTGGTTGAGCTCGACCATGCGGTCGCGGAACTTCGTGACCTCGACGAACCAGCTCGACACCGCCTTGTAGACAAGCGGCGTGTCGCACCGCCAGCAGTGCGGATACGGGTGCTCATAGCTGTCGTGGCGCAGCAGCACGCCCGCCTCGTGCAGGTCGCGGATGATCTGCGGGTTGGCCTCGAAGACCTGTAGGCCCTCGTAGTCGGGCACGACCGACGTGAAACGTGTGTGGTCGTCGACGGTGACCCGCACGGGGATGCCGGCTTCTGCGCACGCTGTCTGGTCGTCTTCGCCGTAGGCGGGCGCCATGTGGACGATGCCGGTGCCCTCGTCGGTCGACACGAAGTCGCCGGCAAGCACCTGGTAGGCGTTGGGCGTGTCGTCCAAGAAGTCGAACAGCGGCGTGTAGCGGTGGCCGACCAGCGTGCTGCCCTTGCGTCGTTCGACGACCTCGGCCTCGCCCAGCTCCCGCTCGTATGCGGCGAGGCGCGCCTCACCGACGATGTAGCGGGTGCCGTCACGTTCGACGACGGCGTAGTCGATGTCGGGTCCGACCGCCACGGCCAGGTTGCTGGGCAGCGTCCAAGGGGTGGTCGTCCAGACCAGCAGCTTCTCGCCGGTGTCGAGCGTGATCGCGACCGTGATCGCGGGGTCCTGGCGGGGCCGGTAGACGTCGTCCATGCGCGTCTCGGTGTTGCTCAGCGGCGTCTCGCACCGCCAGCAGTAGGGCAGGACCCGGAAGCCCTCGTAGATCAGCCCCTTGTCGTAGAGCGTCTTGAACGCCCACATGACGCTTTCCATGTAGTCCAGGTCGAGCGTCTTGTAGTCGTTGTCGAAGTCGACCCAGCGCGCCTGCCGCGTGACGTAGGCCTCCCAGTCCTGCGTGTACTGCAGGACCGACGTGCGGCATGCGTTGTTGAACCGCGCGATGCCCAGGTCGAGCACCTCGGCCTTGGTCGTGATCCCCAGGTCTCGTTCGGCCTTGACCTCGGCGGGCAGACCGTGGCAGTCCCAGCCGAACCGGCGCTCGACGCGCTCGCCCCGCATCGTGCGGTAGCGCGGCACGACATCCTTGACGTAGCCGGTCAGCAGGTGCCCGTAGTGCGGCAGGCCGTTGGCGAACGGGGGACCGTCGTAGAAGACGTACTCGTTGCTGCCGTGCTCGCCGGCGGGGCGCTGCTCCACGGACGCCTCGAACGTGCCGTCGGTCGCCCAGTGCTCGAGGATGCGGCGTTCGATCGCAGGCCAACTCGCGGCCGCCGAGACGTCACGGGTGGGGTCGTCGATGGGGTACGCCATGCGGTCGGTCTCCCTCGCACACATCGTGGTCGTTGCCGTGTGCGAGGACGGACGCCGGGCCGTGTCGGCCGGGGACACCCGCGGTACCACCTCGCTTGACCCTGCCGGAGCAGGATCCGCTTCGTTGCCGGCTGTGACGGGCCGGTCCCGTCCGGTTCTACTTGGGCCGCGCGCGGCCGGTTCTTCCGGAGGCTCGCCGGTGATGGCCGGGTCGACGCCTGTGCACCCAGCCTAGCCCCGGGCGGCGCCACCGCCCAACCCTCCTGGCCACCCGCCATACGACATCCACCTCGCGTTGTAACGACCACCTCGCGTTGTGACGACCACCTCGGGATCGGGCTGCCTGATCCCGAGGGGTGGTCGCCGTCGCACGAGGTGGGTGGCGGTGTGTCGGGGTGGATGTCAAAGCACCTGATATTCGCGTCGTTCGCCAACCACCTCGTGATCCGTGCCGCATGGTGGTTGTCGATCCGCAGGGTGGTTGGGCGCCACACGACTACGGGGCGGGGTCGGGATCACCGACGCGGTGCTGCGCCTGTGCACGTCAGGCGGGTTCACCGAGTTGCACCGGAACTGCTACACGGGCCGGTGCCGACCTTGACGGCGGGTGCGGACGCGCAGGCGCCCGCTCAGTTCCGTGAGAGCAGACGCAGGACGTACCAGAAGAGCAGCGCGAGGCTGGCGAACAGCTGCATCGACGCGGCCACATGCCGGTCGGCCGGATAGGACAGCAGAACCCTCGACGTCTCGAACAGGATCGCGCCGCCCGCGTAGCCGATCATCGCGACGCTGAACCACGTCCCCAGACCGAAGCCGAACAGGACCGCCGCCACGATCGCCATCAGCGCGACGATCCCACCCCACTTCAGCAGCGCCCCCAGCGCCGAGAAGTCACGTCCCGACGTCAGACCGATCAGGGTCAGCCCGGCAAAGCCGACGACCGACAGCATGGCCGCCTGGGTTATGGCGCCGGGCGCCTGCAGCGACGCGATGAAGAGCAGCGGCGCGAAGATCAGCGCCTCGGCCACGATCAGCGCGCCATAACCCGCATACTGCGCTGTCGGCGTGGACGCGCGGAAGGCGACGCTGCTCGACAGCCACGAGATCAACACGAAGCCGCCCAGGATCAGCAGCCAGCTCGTGTTGATGACGAACACGGTGATCGCTTCCGCGAGCCCGGTCGAGAACAACGCGAGCTCGAGCATGATGAAGGCCGCGACGGCGGCGCCGAGGTGGACGTACACCCGACGGAGGAACTGCGCGCGGACGGATGTGGACTCCTGCGCGACGGGCGTCGCATAGCGGAGGGTGGCGGCGTCGGTCATCGCTGGGAGATCCTCAGGTCGGTCAACGGTGGCTGTGTGACGCGATCCTAGCCGCAGGGACGGGTGATCGGCTCAGCGCAGCCAGTCGTCGTGCGGGACGATGTCCGGGTACGCCGAGCACGCCGCCATCAGTGCGGCCTCGGCTGCCTCGCGCATCGTCTGCCCGGCCTGCCCGGGTAGTGCGCGGACCGTGTCGTGCGCGTCGGCCATGGCCTGCGCGCCGCGCTGGCCATCGCCGTTGAGGCACCACAAGTGCCCGCTGGCCAGCTGCGAGTTCGCCAACTCCCATCGCGACATCGGATCGCCCGTGAGGACGGCTCGCCGCGCTGCGACCGCTGCACGGCTGTTGCCGAGCCCGGCCGCCACGGTAGGGCTGATGTCGCGCCCGTGCTCAGCCAGCACCACCGCTGTCTCGCACGCCTCCGCCGCGCGGTCGTGCAGCGCGACGCCCAGCGCACGCATCGCCTCGGCGCCGACGCTGTCGACGGCCAGGCGCCTCGCCTCCTCGGCGAGCTGGTCGTGTTCGCCGATCAGGCCGGCGCAGTGGGCGATGTGGCTGAGGTCGTGGAGCCGGATGCCCAACTCGCCGACCAGGCTGTCGAACTCGTCTGCGTGTTCGACGACGCGCAACGCGCGTCGGGTCAGCAGCAGCGCCTCGCGTCCGGGTCCCGTCGCGTCGCGCGGCCGGCCCAGCAGCTCGTTGAGCACGATGGCGTGGCGCCACAGTGCGCGGGCGAGACGCCGCAGCGCCGCGTACCAGTGCTCGGCGGGTTGGGCCGCGAGCAGCCGGCGGTAGGCCGAGACGGCGGCTCCAGCCGCCACCGCGGCCGCAGGCCCGTCGCCGTCGGACGTCGCGAGCCGCACGGCCTCGTCGTACAGCTCGTCGGCGTGTGTTCGCGTGGTCTGCAGCCCGTGCGGTCCGGACTCCCACACCGAACGCTCGAGCCGATCGTTGCCGCCGTCGAGCGCCCCCGCGCCATGTCCACCGGTCATCGCGAGCACTTCCAGATGATCGACCAGGTCCGCCTCGAACGCCGGTTCGTCGCGCGCCAGGTCGTCGAGCGTGCGGGTGGCGCGCACGAGGTCGCCGACCGCCTCGTCGTGGCTGCCACTGGCGAGGCGGCTCATGAGCGACACGTCGAGCGCGAGCACGAGTGCGGCGCGGCTGTCGTCACCCGTGTCGGTCCCGGCATCGGTCAGGATCTCGACGGCCTCCCGCCCCGCGGCCACGGCGTCACCGATGCGCCCCGCGGCGTGGAGCTGGTGGGTCAGCAGCACGAGGGCGAGGGCAAGCAGCGGACGCTGCGTGGACAGGTGCCGTACGAGCTGGCGCCGGTGTGCGACCGCCAGTTCGGCCAGGGTGAGCGTGTCGTGCGTGGGCTCGCGGCCGACGAGGACGAGATGGCGTTCCTCGACGTCGGCGAGCCGAACCTGCACGTCGAGCACGTCCGCCGGCACGGTCGCATCGGACCACGGGTCCCGTCCGATCCCCGCGCATGCTTCGTCGAGCTCGCGGGCGTACAGCTCGATGACGTCCGTCGTGGTTGCGGGCCGTGTGAACTCGGCGGCGCGATCGGGGCCCAGCCGGGCGCGGGCGCGCTCGTGACGCGTGCGGTCGAAGGGAAAGACCCATGGGGTGGTCTCCGCGAACGACATGCCGTCGTGTGTGGTGCCGATGTGCCCGGACCGTCCGGCGTCGCTCCACGCCATGTCTGACCCCATCCGACAAGACTAGTGCCATCTCGCCACTACAGCGTAGCGCTCGGTAGTTCAATGATGCCACCGCGTGGCGCTGAACGCTGCGGGGCCGTCTCAGTCCAACAACACGATCGCGTCGATCTCGACCAGTTGGCCCTCGTGGCCGAGGCGCTGGACGCCCAGGAGCGTGGCCGGCGCCATCGGCCGGCCGCTGATGCCGGAGTCGCGGAACACACTCCACGCCGTCGCGAGTGCGCCCCGCTCTCCGACGACGTAGACCGTCGTGCGGACGACGTGCTCTGGGCGCGCACCGACGTCGATCATGCATGCCCGCAGGTTCGCCACCACCTGCCGGGTCTGGCCCGCCACGTCGCCCGCGGCGACCAGTGCGCCGGCCTCGTCCAGCGGGCACTGCCCGGCCATCCAGGCGAGCCGCACCCCTGTGGTGATCGCCATCTCAGCATAGCCCGGGCCAGCCGTGCGCCCACCGGGGCTGTGCCGTTCGACCGTCACGGTGCACTCCTCGCCGCCCGCCGCATGGCGGTCATTGTCCCGTGCATGCCGGTCGTCGACAACCGCCCCGCGCCGCCCGCGCCGCCCGCGCCGCCCCGCGCCCCGGCCGCGCGCCCACGTCCGGCGCGTAGCATCGGCGCGATGACCGAGGCCCACAGCGCGCTGCTCGTCGCGCACCTCCGAGGGTGGCTGGGGGCATGGCCGCCGGGCGGCACGGTCGACGTGGTCGGAACCGACGTGCGTGACCGGCCCGGTTGGGACGGGACGGTCGCCCGGCTCGTCGGCGTCGGGACACCGGACCGGGCCCTGCTGTCGGTGCCACCCGATCGGGCGTCCGCGGTCACGGCCGTGGTCGGCCCGCTCGACGACCGCAGCGTCAGGAGCGCGATCGTGCGCGCGGTCGGCGCCGACGACAAGATCCTCGGACGTGGCGTGTTCCGCTGGTCGGAGACCGTCGCGACGGCGTCGGCGCTGCCCGATGCCGGTGAGTGGGTCGACCGCGACGACGCCCGGGTGCCCGGCTGGCTGCGACCGTTCAACTACCCGCAGGTGTTGATCGCCTGGGACGAGGACGGCGCGTACGGCGCCGGCGTGGGCATCAAGCGCCACGACCCGATCGGTCATGAGCTCGCCGTCGTCACGACCGCGCGGCTGCAGGGTCGCGGACTCGCTCGGCGGCTCGTCGCGCAGGCGGGCCGGCGCATCCTTGACGAGGACGGCCTGCCCACCTACCTGCACGACCGCCGCAACGAGGCATCGGCACGCGTCGCCGATGCCGTCGGGTTCCCGGACAGGGGCTGGACGGTCTACGGCCTGTTCGACGGCACGCCCGCAGCGGGGTGACGCCGCACCGCCACGGGTCCGCGGTGGACGCCCGCGGTGTCGGTCGCTGCGTCTGCCCTCACAGCGCCTTCGCGTGCAGCGTCGCGCGCGGCGTGTAGCCACGGGCCGCGAGGAAGTCGGAGGCCGGGCCGCCCATCCAGGCCTGTGCGCTCACGGTGGCGGCACCGCGGTTGCGTGCCCAGTCCTCGACCGCCGTGACCAGCCTGGAGCCCACGCCGTGTCGCCAGGCGTCCCGGCGTACGGCGAGCGCCTCGATGCCGACGCGGCGCTGTCGCAGATCGCGCTGCATCTGACGGTCGGGTTGCGGATGGGCTGCGACGACCGCGGCTACGACGAAGCCCACCGCGCGACCGTCGACGTCCGCGACGAGCACGAGTCGGCGGTCCGGATCGGCCTGCGCCTCCAGGCTCTCGACCAGCCATGAGCCCAGCCCGTCGGCTTCCGGCACCGTGAACGCTTCGTGGTCGAGGTCGGCGTACACCGCCGCCTGGTCGCGCCACGCCTGTGCGAGGTCGCGGCCGTCGCCAGGTCGCACCTTGCGCAACCGGATCTTCACGCCGTGCGCCACATCGTGGGTCGCCGGTGGCCCACGGGGGTCGTCCGGGTCGCGCCGCGGAGGGTGGCGCGACAACCGACGGGTCCGCGCCGCGGCCGGCCGACCGGGACGGTGGCGCGACCGGCTGACGGGGCGTCCGGCACTAGCTGAGCATGCGGGCGCGAACCTCTTTGCACACAGGGCACACCGGATAGCGTGAAGGGTCGCGGCTGGGCACCCACTTCTTCCCACACAGCGCCACGACGGGTGTCCCGGTGACCATCGCCTCGGTGATCACCGCGTCGGCGTTCGGTGCGCGGATGATGTGGGCGTAGCGTTTGTCGTCGCCGTCTGAGGTGCGCGGCCGGACGCGGGGCGTCGGCGTTGCGGTCGTGGTGCTGGTCATGCCAGGTGCTTCCTGTCCGGCGGAGCCGGTCCGCCCGAGCGTCTCGTACAACCAGGCCCACAAAAGTATGCCCGCCCGGGACCGGCCCACAACCTGACCAACGGCCACGCCCGCCACCCGCGGGCGACGACGAACGTGCTGGTCGCACGCCGACGGCCGGGTCGGACGCACTGATCCGACGCGGTACGAGCGCATGCGGTCAAGTCTCGTGTCGCGCGACCGCATGTGATTTACTGCCGCGCAACAACGTCCTGACGTAGCCCCTGTCCCCGGTCATCGCCAGCCCGTTGTCGAACGTGACATCGGCAGATCGGTCGGCTCATGGCTGAGGGCACACGGCATCGCGAGACGGCATCCGACACCGACAGGACACAGCTGAAGCGGGTGATCGGCCCGCTGTTGCTGTTCTTCTTCATCCTCGGGGACATGCTCGGCGGAGGCATCTACGCGCTGGTCGGCGAGGTCGGCGCCGAGGTCGGCGGTGCCATCTGGACGGCGTTCCTCGCCGCCTTCGTGCTGGCGTCGCTGACGGCATTCGCCTATGTGGAGCTCGCCTCCAAGTACCCGCGCGCCGCCGGCGCGGCGTTGTACGTCAACCGCGCCTTCAAGCAGCCGTTCTTCACGTTCGTCGTCGCCTACGCCGTCATGTGCTCGGGCATCACATCGGCGGGAGCGCTCGCGATCGCGTTCTCAGGCGACTACTTCAAGGAGTTCATCGCCCTGCCCATCGTGGTGGTGTCGCTCGGCTTCATCGCCGTCATCGCCGTGATCAACGCGATCGGCATCTCCGAGTCGGTCAGGATGAACGCGGTGTTCACGTGCATCGAGGTGTTCGGGCTGCTGCTGATCGTGGTGATCGGACTCGCTTCGGTGGGTGCGGAGCAGTTCGACTTCTCGCGCAACTTCCGGTTCTCAGGCGACGGCTCGCCGCTGCTGCTGATCATCGGAGGAGCATCGCTGGCGTTCTACGCCCTGATCGGCTTCGAGGACTCGGTCAACGTGGCCGAGGAGGTCCGACACCCGGCGAAGTCGTACCCGATCGCGCTGCTCGGGGGGCTCCTCGCCGCCGCGGTCATCTACACCCTGGTCACGATGACGGCGTCGGCGGTGGTGCCGACCCAACAGCTCGCGGACTCCGACGGTCCGCTGCTCGAGGTCGTCAAGCAGGGCTCGCTGTCGGTGCCGACCACCCTGTTCTCGGCGATCGCGCTGTTCGCGCTGTTCAACGGGGCGTTGATCAACATGATCATGGCCTCGCGGCTGGTCTACGGCATGGCCGAAGAGCGTATCGTGCCGTCGGTACTGGGCCGGGTGTCGCCCCGGCGGCAGACGCCGTTCCCGGCGATCGTGTTCACCACGATCCTCGCCGCCGCGCTCGTGCTGACGGGCGACCTCGATGCGCTGGCGAACACGACCGTCGTGCTGCTGCTGGCGGTGTTCGCGATCGTCAACGTCGCCGTGCTCGTCCTCCGATCGGACCACGTCGACCACGACCACTACGTGGCACCGACGTTGATCCCGGTGCTCGGAGCACTGGTCAGCCTCGGGATGCTGACGCAGCACACGGCTGGCATCTACCTGCGGGCGGGCATCCTGCTCGCAGTCGGGGTGGCCCTCTGGTTCGTCAACCGTGCGCTCGGTGGCGGGACGCCCGGCGAGCTGGACGCCGGGACGCTGGCTGACTGACGCGGCGCACGGTGCGGCTCCCCTCTCCGGAAGAGGATCGCTTCAGCCTGGACACCGTCGTCAGTGTGGGGTTGGGTTCCGCCCAGACCAAAGAAAGGCAGGCCATGGAAGGGCTCGACTGGGTCGTCATCGCGATCTAGTTCGCCGGAGTGTTCGGCGTCGCGCTCTGGTCGTACATGCAGGAGCGTGGCGACGACTCCGCAGCCGGGTACTTCCTGGGGTGGGCGCAACGTCGGCTGGTTCGTTGTCGGGCATCCCTGTTCGTGTCGAACATCGGGTCCGAGCACCTCGTGGGCCTGTCGGGCATCGGCGCCGACTCCGGGTCGCGGTCGCGCAGTTCGAGATCCTGCGTCGCTGATCCTGCTGCTGGGCTGGTGTTCGTGCCGTTCTACGTGCGCAGCGATCACCGTCGGATTCACCGGCCTCTACAACGATCTTCGGCGGGCTCCGCGCGGTCGTCCACACCGACATGATGCAGATGATCGTGCTGATCTTCGGCGCGGGTCTGGTCGCGATCCTCGGCCTCCAGGCGGTCGGTGGCTGGGCGGGATGACCGCTGCGGTCGAGCCGGGCTTCATGTCGGTGGAAGCCGATCAGGGATCCCCGCGTTCCCTGGACCGGCATCGTGTTCGGCGCGCCGATCCTCGCCGTCTGGTACTGGTGCACCGACCAGGTGATCGTCCAGCGGACGCGCGGCCCGCAACATCACCGAGGCGCGCCGTGGCACGATCTTCGCCGGCTACCTCGAGGTGCTGCCGCTGTTCATCTTCGTCATCCCCGGCGTCATCGCGGCGTGGGTCACCGACGTCGCGCCAGCTGCCAGGTCGCCGGCCTCGCCGGGCGTGGGCCACCGACGTCGCGCCAGCTGCCAGGTCGGTGGCCCGCCTCTGCCACGACCTGGGCGGAGCGATCAGTCCGCCGCGCGGTCCCGTCGTAGCGCGTCCAGCGCGATGACGACCATGTCGTCGAATGTGCGCTGTCGATCGGCGGAGGAGGCCACCTCGCCGGTGACGAGCTGGTCGCTGACGGTGCAGATCGCCAGCGCACGCGCGCCGGTCTGCGCCGCGATGCCGTACAGGCCGGCCGCCTCCATCTCGACGGCGAGCACCCCCATGCGCTGCATGGTGCTGATCACGCCGTCGTCGGGGTTGTAGAAGAGGTCAGCCGAGTGCAGGTTGCCGGTGTGCACCGCCAGGTCACGCTCGTGGGCGGCGTCGACCGCTGCGCGGGCGAGATCGAAGTCACTGGTGGCGGCGAAGTCCCACCCGCCGTAGCGCGTGCGGTTGACGGCGCTGTCGGTGCATGCGCCGATGCCGACGACCACGTCGCGCAGGGCGACGTCGGGTTGCACCGCACCGCATGACCCGACCCGGATCAGGCGCCGGCACCCGTACGTCTGGATGAGCTCGGTGGCGTAGATCAGCGAGGACGGGATGCCCATGCCGGTGCCCATGACCGACACGGGCATCTGCTCGTAGGTGCCCGTGAAGCCGAACATGCTGCGCACCGCGGTGACCCTGGTCGCGTCCTCCAGGAACGTGTCGGCGATGTGCTGTGCCCGCAACGGATCCCCGGGCAGCAGGACCGCCTCGGCGAACGCGTCGTCGCCGGCGGCGATGTGGGGGGTGGGCATGGGACGTCCCGGCTTGGCTCGAGCGATGCGGCGGTGATGCTACCCGACGGTATGGGGTAGGGTGCCGCCACGGACGAGTCCGGGGGTGGACGCATGACCGCGATGCGCGCGCTGGTGTGCTCGTCGCTCGACGGATTCGATGGTGTGGCGGTCGGCGAGTTGGATGCTCCCGAACTGCGCCCCGGCGCGGTGCGCATCAGCGTCGGCGCCGCGGCGGTGAACTTCCCCGACCTGCTGATCATCCGCGGCATGTACCAGGACCGACCCGACCTGCCGTTCGCGCCGGGGGCTGAGGTCGCCGGCGATGTCGTCGAGGTCGCGGACGACGTGGGCGGCGTCGAGCCGGGCGATCGCGTGTACGCATGGGTCGGCCACGGTGGTTTCGCCGAGGAGGTCGTGGCCGACGCCGCCGCGGTCGTCCATGTCCCCGAGGACATGCCCGACGAGATCGCCACGACGCTGCCTCTGGCGTACGGCACCGCCTATCACGCGTTGATCGACCGTGGTGAGCTCCGCGAAGGGCAGTCCCTGCTCGTGCTCGGCGCCGCCGGCGGTGTCGGGCTCGCCGCCACGGAGGTCGGGGCTGCGGTCGGGGCGCGCGTGATCGGCGCCGTCAGCTCGGAGGAGAAGGAGGACGCTGTCCGGGACGCTGGCGCTGACGACGTCGTGCGGTATGACCGCACGCCGCTCCGCGACGCGTTGCGCCAACTCGCCCCTGGAGGCGTCGACGTCGTGTTCGATCCGGTGGGTGGCGACGCCACCGAGGCGGCGCTGCGGTCGACCGCCTACGGCGGGCGCCTGCTGATCGTCGGCTTCGCGTCCGGCGACATCCCGGCCATTCCCGCCAACCTGCCGCTGCTCAAGAGCTGCGCTGTCGTCGGCGTGTTCTGGGGGCGGTTCGCGCGCACCGAACCGGACCGCAACCGCCGGAACCTTGACACCCTTGGACGCTGGTGGCTGGACGGCCGGATCGACCCGCTCGTGTCGCGGACCTACACGCTCGACGACGCCGTCGACGCGCTGCGGCTCATGGACGGTCGCGGTGCGGTCGGCAAGCTGGTCATCCTGCCCCGCGGCGGATGACCGGCGGCGGTCGCAGACGATGGTCCCGACCGCAGCGGGACGCGGGGTCGTATCGTGACGCAGAGACGATCTCGGGAGCCACCCCATGACGCGCAACAAGCACCGGATCATCGTGCTCGACGGCGACACATGCCTTCGGCTCATCTCCTCCCACCCGTCCCGGCTCGGGCGGGTCGCGTTCGCCGAGGGCGGCGACGCCGACTGGCCGACGGTTCTGCCGGTCAACTACGCCTACATCGACGGCGTCGTGTACTTCCGCACGTTCGAGGGGTCCAAGTTGTACGCGGCGCTGCGGCACCAGCGTGTCGCGTTCGAGGTCGACCACGTCGACGAGTCGTGGCGCGAGGGATGGAGCGTCCTCGCGCGGGGCGCGCTGGCCGTCGTCCGCGATCGTGGCGTCATCGCTGCCGCCGACGCGCAGCTGGAGTCGTGGGCGGCCGGCGAGGACGAACAGCTCGTCTCGCTTACGATCGACGGCGCCACCGGCAGGCGGGTCGTGGGCCCACCCACCGGCTGACCGTCGACGTCACTGGTACGACACGAACACCGGCGGCGGCTCCAATGCCATCGTCGCCTCCGGGCTGCGCAGCGGCGTGTCCTCGTCGTAGAAGTTCTTCCAGCCGAACTGCACGCGTGTCGGGGCGTTGGCTGTCACCGCCGCCCACGTCTCCAGCTTGGTGTGCTGCGGGCCCTGACCGTCCATCTGGACGACGTAGGCGAGCTCGGGATGGCTGGTGTCCAGCCCTGCGCGCTCACGGATCATCGACAAACGGAACTGGTGCAGCAGGAGCATCTTCTGTGGCAGGCGGTTGCGGCGGGTCAGCTCGGCGAGCCAGTCAGCGACCGCGTTGACCTCGTCGATGCCGACCGAGCCGATCTGTTCCAGATGCCGTTCGCCGGGGGCCAGGCGCCACTCGGGATCGAGTGCCAGACCGACGTGAGGTTGCCGGAGCAGCTTGCGGTAGCGCCGGGCGAGCGTGAGGAAGTCACTGCGGCCGGGCTGGATGTCGAGCAGCACGTACAAGCCCGCCCGGCGGGCCGCCCGCACGGATGGTTCCAGCTCGGCCACCCTGAGCTCGTTGGCGAAGTTCCCGTCGCGTCCCGCGGAGCTCGAGGCGACCGTCGCGATGATCTCGAAGCCCCCGACCACCTCCACGCCGTCGTCGACGGCCCGTCGGTAGCGCCGGCGCATCTCCCGTGCACGGACGACCGATTCGTCGACCGACTGCTCACCCAGAACGCCGAGCGCCGGCGACTGCGGCACGCCGTACAGGGTGATGTAGCGGCGCGCGTGGGGGCGCCGGGGGTCGATCACGAGCTGACCGCCACCCGGCAGCTGCATGCCGGTGGAGGCGACGGCGACCTGCAGCGCGAGGTTCTGGCGTGACTGCCGCGCAAGGGTCCCCGTACCGACGATCACCTCCGGGGCCGGACCGTCGGTCATCTCGGCCAGCTGCCGGATGGCCACCCGGTCGCCACGCAGGTCAGAGGCCACGGTGGTGATGACCGTGTGGCCGACAGCGCGTGCGGCCACGGCGAGCTGCAACGCGGACGCACCGCGCGGACGCGTGATGACCGCGGTACCTGTCGGTTCGGCGGTCGGCGGGCCGGTCGCCTCGAGATCGCGGAGCGCAGCGGGGTCCACCGCGGGATCCCCGTCGGAATCGCCACGCACCGCGTCGCGGAGCACCGTGCGCTCGGTCGGGGGGCTCCCGCCGGTCGGACGCAGCCTGACGACATCGCGGGCACCGCCGTCGCGGGCCGCCCGTTGCAGGACCGCATCGACGTCGTCGTCGCGGCTGACGGTCACCGCTCGGACGACGCCGAGGCGCTGGAGGTCGGCGACAGCGCCGTCTGAGGCGGGCTCCGCGGTGGGCTCAGAGGCGGACGCGCCATCGCCGGGGCCACGTGCCGGTACGACGACCAGCGGTGCTCCGAGCGCCAACGCGACCTGCGCAGCGACGAGCCGGTCCGTGTGCGCCGCGGACACCACCGCGGTGTGTGACCGCGAGACGATGGACAACGGTTCCGGCGCCGTCGGGTCGTGCGCGACACGGGTCACCGATCGGCGTAGCGCCGCCGGCTGCGGGGCCACGAACGGTTCCTCGGAGGCTCCGGCCGCACGGCGGGTCTCCGGCGCGGGGTCGCGCAGCACGCTGACCGCCAAGGCACCAAGGACTGCCGCGGCGATGACGGCGATGACGATCCAGTATCTGCGTGCAGCCACGAGTGAGTCGAACCCCGATCTGGAGAGTGGGGGTGGGCCGGTCACTCTGCCGCGCCGGTGTGGGCGGCGTCGACGACCTCACCGATCAGTGCCTCGATCGCGTCCTCGAGCGCGACGACGCCGAGCACGGTGGCACCGTCTGACACCAGACCGAGGTGACTACCCGTACGTTGCAGCTGTTCGACGATCTCGTCGACGGTCGCGCCCGCCGGGATCTGCGGCAGTTCCCTGAAGCGCTCGCGCGGCACCTGCTGGTCGGGCTCGAGGTCGAGCACGTCCTTGACGTGCAGATAGGAGCGCGGCCCCGCATCATCGTCGCGGATAGGGATACGCGAGAACCCCGTGCGCGCGACGAGCTCCTCGATCTCCTCAGCCGTGACGTCGGGATCGATCGAGATGAGGTCCTCCGTGCCGATCAGCAGGTCACCCGCCTTGACCTGCTCGTACTGCAACGCACCCGTGAGCAGTTCGTGCTCCTCGTGGTCCAGCAGGCCCTCGCGGCGGGACTCGGCCAGCATCGCGGCGACCTCGTCGGCGGTGAACGCCGAAGAGACCTCGTCGCGGGGTTCGACCCGCATGAGGCGGAGCACGCCGTTGGCGCTGGCGTTGAGCAGCCAGATGATCGGCTTGGTCAACCGCACGATCGTGGCCAACGGTGGGCCGAGCCACAGCGCCGAGCGCTCTGGCACCGACAGCGCGACGTTCTTGGGGACCATCTCACCGAGCACCATGTGCAGGTACACGACGATGCTCAGCGCCACCGCGAACGCCACGGGATGCAGCAACGACGGCGGCATGCCGACGGCCTCGAAGGGTCCCTCCAGCAGATGGGCGATCGCCGGCTCGCCGACGGCACCCAGCCCGAGCGAGCACACGGTGATCCCCAGCTGCGCGCCCGCGAGCATCAGCGAGACGTGCTCCATCGCCCACAGCGTCGTACGCGCACGTCGTCCCCCGTGGGTGGCCAGCGGCTCGATCTGGCTGCGGCGGGCCGAGATGAGTGCGAACTCGGCACCGACGAAGAACGCGTTGCCTGCCAGCAGGCCGAGCGTGAGCCACAGTGCGGTCGCGTCACCCATGTGGTGCGTCCGCCCCGGTGCCGTCGTCGACGACCTCACGGATGACCGGCGTCAACTTGACGCGGTCGACGCGCAGACCGTCCATGCGCACGACCCGCATGGTCCAGTCGCCGACCTCGACCTCGTCACCGTCGCCCGGAAGGCGGTCGAGGACGTCAGCCATGAACCCGGCGATCGTGTCGTAGTCGTCGTCGTCGGGTACCTCGACGCCCAGGTCGCGGATCTCGTCGGGTCGCAGCAGGCCGGTGACCACGTAGGTGCCGTCGCGGCTGAGCCGCACCCGAGAGACCGGCGGATCGTGCTCGTCCGCCACCTCGCCGACGAGCTCCTCGACCAGGTCCTCGAGGGTCACGATCCCCGCGGTTCCCCCGTACTCGTCGACCACGATCGCCAGGTTGCTGTCGGCGCCGCGCAGCTCACGCAGCAACGTGTCCAGCTCGATGGCCTCCGGCACGAACACGGACTCGCCCGCCACATCCTGCGCGGGGGTCGACGAACGCTCGGCACGCGGCACCCGGAGTGCATGCCGCACGTCGACGATGCCGACGATGTCGTCGGACCCGCCCTCGCCGGTCACCGGGAAGCGTGACAGTCCGCTGTGGCAGGCCTGGGCGAGCACCCCGGCGACGGACGTCTCGGCCTGCACGAAGTGGACCCGCACCCGCGGCGTCATGACGTCGGCGGCCGAGCGCGCGCCGAACTCGAGGCCGCGCGCCAGCAGCGCCGCGGTGGACCGCGGCAGGGTGCCGAGCTCGGCCGAGCGTCGCACGAGCGACTGCAGCTCCTGCGGCGCGCGCGCCGACGCCAGCTCCTCCTGCGGTTCGAGACCGAACATGCGCACGATCGCGTTGGCGTTGCCGTTCAACAGGCGGATCAGCCAGCCCGCCAGCTGTGTGAAGGCCCGTTGCGGCCGGGTGACGCGCATCGCCACGTCCCATGGACGCGCGATCGCGAGGTTCTTGGGCACCAGCTCACCCAGCACCATCTGCAGGCCGGTCGCCACGACGAGTGCGATCGTGACCGCGATGCCGGCGGCGACGCGCTCGGAGAGACCCAGGTCGGCCAACGGGCCGCGCAGCAACGTCGCCAGCGAGGGTTCCGCCAGATAGCCGACGATCAGCGACGTCACCGTGATGCCCAGCTGTGCGCTCGACAGCTGCGTCGACAGGCTGCGCAGCGCCGTCAGGACGCCGGCGGCCGTCTCGTCGCCACCCTTCGCGGCATCTGCGACGCGGGAGCGGTCGACGGTGACCAGGCTGAACTCCGCCGCGACGAACAGCGCGTTGGCCAGCAGCATGACGCCGGCAAGTGCGAGCAGTGCCCAGGCGACGGTCATCGGCGTCGCGCGGTCGCGGCCGCGGCCGGCCGCATCACCGACGGCATCGACGAAGAACTGAGCTGTGCGGACATGGCCATCGAGTGTCGTCTGCGCATCACGGTCTCATGCACCGGTGCGGACGAGACGTGCAGCGGTCACGCCGGCGGCGACGGCGAGCACGGCGGCGGCGCCACCGGCGACGATGACGATGAGCGTGCTGCGGTCCGCCTGTGCGACCGCGATGCCCACCAGTGCCCACGTGACCACGAGGGCGAAGGCGACGTCATGGCGTCGCACCAGCATCGTCAGCCCGATGCCGGTCGCCGCCAGCAGCGCCACGGTGCCCCACGCCGGGGCGGCCGCACCTCCGTCGACGCCCGCGTCCACGAGCAGGATCGCGGTGTTGGCGACCGTGGCGACCGTGACCCAGCCGAGGTACACGCTGAAGGGCAGCCGCACGGCCAGGCGGTGCGCCCGCGTGTCGTCCGCGGCCCGCAGCCGTTCGTAGCACACGATCAGCGTGAGCAGCAGCGCGACGATCAGCGCCCAGGCCAGCGCGATCTGGAGGTGGTGCCAGGCGAACAGCCATGCCGCGTTGCACGCGCAGCTCGCGACGAACGCAAGTCCCAGGTCGCGCAACGCCGGCTCGTCGCGCTGCGACGGGAGCGCCTGGTAGCCGACGAACACGGCCAGCAGGGCGTAGATCAGTCCCCAGATCGCGAAGACGTAGCCGGCCGGGGTGACGAAGGTCGGAAAGCGATCGGAGACGGCGCCGCTGGTGATGCCGTTGATCGGAAGGGCGTTGGCCAGCGCGTTGACCGTGATGACAGCGACGTAGGCCCCGACGTTGAGGCCCTGGCGCCACACGGGACGCAGCGAGCGCTCGACGATCAACGTTGCCACGGCGTCGCTCCGGTACAGGGGTCGCCACCGATCCTACGCATCGCGGTGGTTGCGCGCGCGGCTACGCCTCGACGATGTGCACAGCCCTGCCGGTCACGGCGATGCCACTGTCACCGGCGGGGATGCCGGCCGTCGGCAGGGACGGGCGACCCATCCGCGACCGTGCGCATCGACCAGGGGTGCCGACATGGGTCGCCCAGCGGGTCGTCCGTGTCGACGGCGCCCGCGGCGTTGCCGCCGGCGGCCGGTGGTGAAGGCCGCCGGGCGGTGGACCGTCAGCTCGTCCACGCCGACGACGGGTGCCGCAGCCGCAGGTCGTCGCACGCGGCGCACGTCCGCTCGGGCAGGACGCCGAGCGCGATCAGTCGCGCGAACAGCCAGCAACCGAGGCAGAATCCGAAGGCCGCCTCGAGCGTGGCGGCCGCGGCGATGGCCCCGACCAGGACGAGCGCGGGTGTTGTGGCGGCGAACCCGAAGTGCAGCACCGCCGCGCTGACCGACAGCGCCGCGCCGATGCCCTGGGCGAAGCGCTTGGGGCTGCCGGGGACCAGCCGTTCGGCAACGGACAGGTTCGGGGTGATCCACCGAGTCACGAGCTGACCGAGCGGGCTGAGCGTCGGACCGGTCGCCACGCGCGCGACGAAGCCGTACGCCAGCGCAGCGAGCACCCATGTCCGGCCGGCGAGCACCAGCGCACACATCAGGACCACCCCGGCCGCTACCAGGCGGGCCGAAGCCTCGTTCACGGGATCGGGGAAGCGGAACAGCGTACGCATGGGGCGCCACCCTAGAGCGACCCTGCCGGCGCCGTGCACGTCAAACGCTGCAAACCCGGGAGCGACCACCCGACGCAACGCGCACGCCCAGATCTCTGACCTCGGTCAGACAATCGTGTACGATGGCGCCAATGGACCACGTCGCGGTGCTCCGCCGCTTCAACCGCTCGTTCACGGCGCGCGTCGGCGTGCTCGAGGACCGCTTCCTCGGGTTCGACCGGCCGCTGGGACACGCTCGGATCCTGTTCGAGATCGGCCGGGCCGACGGTCCGGCGGCTGTGCGCGACCTGCGCACCGGGCTCGATCTGGACTCGGGCTATCTCAGTCGGATCCTGCGGGCACTGGAGACCGATGGACTGGTCGACGTCTTCACCGATCCCGCCGACGCGCGGCAGCGCCGGGTTCGGGTGACAGCGGCGGGTCGGGCCGAGTGGCGGCGCCTCGACGAACGGTCGGACCGGCTCGCGGCGCGGGTGCTCGACGGTCTGGCACCGCGCCACCGCGAGCGCCTGAGCGCCGCGCTGACCGAGGCGGACCAGCTCCTGACCGCGGCGCATGCACGACTCGAGGTCGTCGATCCGCGCACCGATGCGGCACGCGACGCGGTCCGACGGTACGCAGCCGAGCTGGACGAGCGCTTCCCGGGTGGCTTCGACGCCGACATGGAGGTCGACGCGGAGCTCCATGCGCTCACCGCACCGGCCGGCCGCTTCGTGCTCGCGCAGGTCGACGGTCGCGCCGTCGGATGCGGTGGTGTGCAGGTGCTCGACGACGGGGCGGCCGAGATCAAGCGCATGTGGGTCAGCCCTCAGGTGCGCGGCACCGGGCTGGGCGGACGCCTGCTCCGCGCGCTCGAGGCACACGCGTCCGACCTGGGCTGCGCGATCGTGCGGCTGGACACCAACAGCGTACTGACCGCCGCGGTCGCGATGTACGGACGCGCGGGTTATCGGCAGATCCCGCGCTACAACAACAACCCGTATCCGGACCTGTTCTTCGAGAAGCGTCTGGCCGACGACGGTTGAGGCGGCTGCGGACCGCCGCGGGATCCAGGTCGGGCGTCAGCCCGACCGCGCGCGGTCGTGTGCCGGCCGGCGACAGCCATGCACCGGCCTGCCCCACGGCTACGTTCGATGGCGACGCCGACGGGAGGCGGAGATGACCATGCGCAACGCCGCGTGGGACGGTGTGCGCGCGATCGCGCCGCTGCTGATCGGCGTCGTGCCGTTCGGCATCGTCGCCAGCGTGGCCACCGTCGACAGCGGGCTCGGCCCGGGAGGCGCGTTCGGCTTCTCGACGCTGCTGTACGCGGGCGCGTCGCAGCTCGCCGCACTCGAGGTCCTCGGGCGTGACGCACCACCACTGGTGGCCATCGGCACCATCGCGATCGTCAACCTGCGGTTCGTCATGTACTCGGCCGCGCTCGCGCCGCACCTGAGCGACGTCGGACTGGCGCCCCGACTCGGTGCCGCGTACGTGCTGACCGACCAGGCGTTCGCCGTCTCCGTCACGGCGTACGGGCGGCGGGCGCTCACACCCCGGGCGCGGCTGGCGTTCTACCTGGCGGCGGCGTGCGTGATGTGGCTGTCGTGGCAGGCGGCGACCGCCGCCGGCGTGCTGATCGGCGGGGCACTGCCGGACGGCGCGCCGCTCGACTTCGCGCTGCCGCTGGTGTTCATGGTGCTGCTGATACCGGCGATCGAGGACCGGCCGACCGCGGCCGCGGCCGTCGTCGGAGGTGTGGTCGCCGTGCTCGGCGCGGGCCTGCCGGCCGGGACGGGACTGCTGCTCGGCGCCGGCGGCGGGATCGCGACCGGCGTGCTGCTGGCCGCTCGGTGAGCGGCTCCGCGACAATCTGGCTGGTCATCCTCTCGGGCGGCGTCGTGACGTACATCACCCGCGCCACGCTGCTCGCACTCGCGCACCACGCGCGCGACCTTCCGCCCCGGGTCCGCGATGGTCTGCGGATGATCCCGCCGGCCGCGCTCGCGGCACTCGTCGCGCCGGCAGTCCTGCGCCCCGACGGACCGCTGCTGGTGTGGCACCCCCGCCCGCTCGCCGGGCTGCTGGCTGCCGCGGTCGCCTGGCGCTCGCGCAACGTCGTCGCCACCCTCCTCGCCGGGGGCCTGGCGCTGGCGGCGCTGACCGCACTGGGCATCGGTTCGTGACGCCGCGACCCCTGCGCGGCGATAGCCTGGATGCGCAAGGGGGTTCGGATGGACGGGTGGCAGATGGTGCTGCTGATCGTAATCGCGACGATCGTCCTGATGATCGTGGCGATCCGCGGCGTGCTGCGGGGTCGGCGCGTTCCGACGAAGGCCAAGCTGGCCGTGGCCGGCGCGATCGTGTGGCTGCTGTCGCCGGTCGACATCCTCCCCGACACCCTGTTCCCGGTCGGGTTCCTCGACGATCTCGCCGTGCTGGCGGCCGCGGTCCGCTACGTCCTCGACCAGCTCGAACCCGCCGGTCAGGTGGATCCGGTGCAGCGACGCGTGCGCGACCGCCGCGCGATCGACGCACAGGACTGGCGCATCGCCGACGATCCGGACTCCGACCGTCGCTGAGGTCACCCGCCTGCATACGCGCGCGTTGGTCGATCCCGGTCACCCGACCAACCAGCCCGACACGCTCAGCCGGACGGGGCGTCGCGGCCGATGTCAGCGACCGTGACGCCGTCGAGGCCCGCCAGCGCCTCCGGGCGGACCCGGAGCTTGAGCCGGCGGCTGCCACCGCCGACGATCACCCGGTCGAGCTCGAGGATCGGCGCGTCGACGAACACCGGCACGTCGTCCGGCAGCCCGAACGGCGTGACGCCGCCGGGGACCATCCCTGTCTGCGCGACCGTGTCGTCGGCGGAGGCGAAGGACGCCTTGCGGGCGCCGACCAGCAGACGCGAGTGCCGGTTGAGGTCGAGGCGTCGGTGCGCCTGCACGATGCACGCCGCGTGCCGGACCTCGCCGGTCCTCGAACGCACGAGGATGCAGTTGCCCGACTCCTCGAGGGTGTGGCCGTAGCGCTCGCAGAACAGCGCAGTGTCAGCCAGCTGCGGGTCGATCCAGATCTGCTCGGCGTCGGGGTCGCACCGCTGCACGGCCGCCAGTACGCGCCTTTCGAGCGTGACGTCGTCGATGCGATCCATGCGTTGTGTGATCCTCTCGGCCGATAGGGTGCCCTGGGACGAACGCTCGGGTGAGAGGCGACGATGACGTCACGGGACGGGTCGGCGTGGTGGCAGCGGGGTGTGATCTACCAGATCTACCCGCGGTCGTACCAGGACGGCAATGGCGACGGCATCGGCGACCTGCAGGGCATCACGTCGCGGCTCGACCACCTCGCCTGGCTCGGCGTGGACGCGGTGTGGTTGTCGCCGATCTTCGCCTCGCCGATGGAGGACGGCGGCTACGACGTCAGCGACTACACGGCCGTCGATGAGATGTTCGGCACGCTCGACGACTTCGACGCGCTGGTCGCGCGCGCCCACGACCTCGGGCTGCGGGTCATCCTCGACTTCGTGCCGAACCACACGTCGCACCAGCACCCGTGGTTCGTCGAGTCCCGCAGCTCGCGCGACGCCCCCCGGCGGGACTGGTACATCTGGCGGGACGGCACCGGTGACGGCGGGCCACCGACCAATTGGCGCAACGTCACCGACGACCGGCCCGGCACGGGATGGAACCACGACGAGGCGACGGGACAGTGGTACCTGGCCACGTTCTCGCCGGTCCAGCCCGACCTCAACTGGGCCAACCGCGAGGTGCGCGCCGCGATGGCCGACGTGCTGCGGTTCTGGCTGGACCGCGGTGTCGACGGCTTCCGGATCGACATGGTCAGCTTCCTCGCGAAGGACGAGGAGTTCCGTGACGAGACCGACCTGCCGCAGGGCGACGGCTCCGGGTACGTCCACGACGCCCGGTACCACTTCAACCGACCCGAGACGGTCGCCCATCTCCGCGAGATGCGGGCCGTCGTCGATGCCTACCCGGACCGCCTGCTGATCGGCGAGATGACCTACGAGGCGACGATCGACACGCTGGTCGACTACGCCGCGGACGCCGGCATCGACCTGCCGACCAACTTCGGGCTCATCACCCGGCCCTTCGAGCACGATGCGATCGCCGATCTCATCGACACCTACGACCGCGCGGCGGCCGACCGGGGTGTCTGGCCGAACTGGTGCCTGTCGAACCACGACACGCCACGCCCCACCCTGCGCGGCGACGCCGCCGCCCGCATGGCGCTCGTGCTGCTGCTGACCGTGCGTGGCACGCCCTTCGTCTACTACGGCGACGAGATCGGCATGGCGAACGTGGAGGTGCCCCCCGAACGCCGTGATGACCCCTGGTCGACCTCTGTCGGCGGCGTGACCCGCGATTCGTTCCGCACACCCATGCAGTGGGACGACGGTCCCACGGCGGGCTTCTGCCCGTCCGACGTCGAGCCGTGGCTGCCCGTCGGCGCCGACCGCGACGCGGTCAACGTCCGGATCGCACGGGAGGATCCGGCCTCCACGCTGCACCTGGTCCGGCGGTTGCTGACGCTGCGGCGCGAGCGGCCGGAGCTGGCGACGGGGCCCTACCGCCGGGTCCGTGGAGCACCCGACGGCTGTCTGGTGTACCGGCGTGGCGACGGCGACGATGTGGTCGCCGTGGCCTGCAACTTCGCCGACACCGCCCGCGTGATCGCCGTCGAGGTCAGCGGTGCTCCACCACGTGTGCTCGCCCGGACCGGTGCCGTCGATGTCGATCCGCACGAGGCGACGATCCGGCTCGGACCCGACGCGGCGGTTGTGGTCGGCTGACCGAGGGCGCGGTCGGCGCCGCACCTTCGACAGCGGTAGTTTCGTGTGCGGCGGCGGCCGACACAGGACAGGACGTGCGTGGGCCGGGCCGATGCCGCCGCAGTGCCACGTTCCCGAGGGCCGGGCGCGATCGCGTCCGGCGGAGGCAGGTCGGTCATCACCATGGCAGCTCCGCTCGACGGCGCGCGAATCCTCGTCACCGGAGGCTCCGGCTTCATCGGTGGTTCGGTCATCGCGTCCCTGAAGGAGGCGGGCGCCGAGGTCCGCAACGTCGATCGGCGGCCGCCGGCCGGCGACGTGCCGACCGTCCTCGGCGACCTGCGTGACCCCGGCGTCGTGGACCGTGCGGTCACCAACGATCTCGACGGCGTCATCCACCTCGCCGCACGCACGTCGGTGCTCGAGTCGGTGCGGCATCCCAGCGAGACCACCGACGAGAACGTCGTCGTCACCGCCGCGTTGCTCGAGCGGGCGCGGAGCGAGGGCGTGGGAAGGTTCCTGTTCGCGTCGACGAACGCCGTGACCGGCGACGTCGGCACGACGACGATCACCGAGCAGATGCCGCTGCGACCACTGACGCCGTACGGGGCCACCAAGGCGGCCTGCGAGATGCTGCTGTCCGGCTACGGCGAGTCGTATGACATGCAGACGTGCTCGTTGCGCCTGACGAACGTGTACGGCCCGGGGATGGGACGCAAGGACAGCTTCGTGCCCCGCCTCATGCGGGCCGCCCGGTCCGGCGAGTACATCCAGGTGTACGGCGACGGCGAGCAGCGGCGCGACCTGGTCCATGCCGAGGACGTCTGCCGTGCGTTCCGGCTGGTATGGGAGCGCGGTGCCACCGGCCCGCTGATCGTCGGCTCGGGGTCCTCGACCAGCGTGCTCGACCTCGTCGACGCCGCACGCACCGCGACCGGACGCGAACTGCCGGCCAAGCACGTGGAGGCCAAGCCCGGCGAGATGCGCGCCGTGGTGGTGTCGATCGACCGTGCGAGCGGGCTCGGTTACCGGCCGCGGGTCGACCTCGCCGACGGGTTGCGGGCCGTCTGGGCCGAGTTCGACACCGGGACGTAGCGCCCGGCATCCTGGGCGCCATGGCGACCGCCACCCCCGCCGCACCACCGACGACCGACGCGCGCACGACCGCGCCGCCGTCGGCCGGTCTGCTGCGCACGCACTGGATCTTCGTCGCGCTGCTCTCGCTGGGTGCCGTCCTGCGCGCGCTGACGTTCTTCGCGTACCGCCCGGCGCTGATCTACATCGATTCGCTGTCGTACCTCGTCAACATCGGGCCGCTGCGTCCATCGGGTTCGCGCCCGATCGGCTACTCGGTCTTTCTCCGTCCGCTGGTCGCCTTCGGCGATCTGCGCGTCGTCCCGCTCGTGCAGCACTTCATGGGCCTGGGGATGGCGGTCGGCATCTACGTGCTGCTGTTGCGTGCGGGGGTCCGCCGCTGGCTCGCCGCACTCGCGACGGCGCCCGTCCTGCTCGACGCCTACCAGTTGCAGATCGAGCAGAACGTGCTGTCAGAGACGCTGTTCGAGGTCATGATCCTGGTCGGCACGGTGCTGCTGGTCGACGGCATCGGCCGCGCACGGTCGACCCGTCGTCGGTTGATCACCGCGGCGCTGTCGGCCCTGGTGTTCGGCCTGGCCGTGCCGGTCCGCCTGATCGGGCAGTTCGTCGCCGTGCCCGCGGTCGTGTACCTGGTGACCGAGCGCGGCCGCGACTGGCCACGACGTCTGATGGCCGCCGTGCTGTTCGCCGCCGTGTTCGCGGTGCCGGTGCTGTCGTACATGGCGTACTACCGGTCGTGGACCGGCGACTTCACGCTGACACCGATCGGCGGGAAGATGATGTACGGCCGCGTCGCGGTGCTGGTCGACTGCGACCGCATCGACATCCCGGCCGACCAGCGCGACCTGTGCCCCGACGAGCCGCTCGGTCAGCGGGCCAAGATCGACAACTACGTGTGGAACCGCGAGTCGCCGGTCAACCGGCACGTCCCGCCGCCCGGCGTCAGCCTCGACCAGTCACTGCAGGACTTCGCCCTGGGCGTCGTGCGCCAGCAGCCGTGGGACGTCACCCGGGCCGTGCTGATCGACATGGGCAAGATGTTCTGGCCCACCAGGGCCCAGTTCGAAGGTGACGTCGACGTCGGTCGCTGGCAGTTCCAGGACGTCTACCCGCGGTACGGCCAGTACGCAGAGGTGCTCGCCGCCTTCGACGCGCGTGCCCGGATCTCACGGGATCTGGCGTCGTTCCTGCGCTCCTACCAGTTGAGCGTGGGCTACACGCCCGGCCCGGTGCTGCTCGTCGCACTGCTCGCCGGGCTGGTCGGCGGGCTGGGCGTCGGACGCGCCCGGCGCTCACCGCTGCGCGCGCCCGCGCTCCTGTGGGCGGTGACCGCCGGCATCCTGGCACTGCTGCCGGCTGTGTACGAGTTCTCCTGGCGCTATATGCTGCCCGCGCTCGTGATGATGCCCGTCGCCGGCGCACTCGGCGTCACGGCGCTCACGGATAGGAACCGCCCGATGACCGCGACCGCCGGCCAGCCGTCGCAAACGACCGACGGCGCCGTCGCGCCGACCACGCGCTCCGCGCCCGCGTCGGTGGACGACGCCGCCGTCGCGAGGTTCGCCGAGGCCTACGATCACCCGCGGCTGGGCCCGATCGCCGTCGTCATCGCCGCGTACGACGAGCAGGACGCCATCGGTGGCGTGCTGACCGAGATCCCCTCGACGATCGAGTCGCACACGGTCAGCGTGATCGTCGTCGACGACGGTTCGGCCGACGCCACCGCCGACATCGCCCGACGCCACGACGCCTACGTCGTCGAGCCGAATGTGAACCGTGGCCAGGGCGCAGCGCTGCGTCTCGGGTACCGGATCGCGCGGGAGACCGGCGCGAGGTGGATCGCGACGCTCGACGCCGACGGGCAGTACGACCCGGCGGAACTGCGGTCGGTCCTGCAGCCGGTGCTGCGGGACGAGGCCGACTTCGTCACCGGATCGCGCCGCCTGGGGACGGAGGAGACGACGGACGGGTTCCGCAAGGCGGGCGTCCGCTTCTACGCGTGGCTCGTCACCGCGCTCACGCGTCAGCGGATCACCGACACGTCCTTCGGGCTGCGCGCCATGCGCGCCGAGGTCACCGAGACGGTGCACCTGCGCCAGCCCCAGTACCAGTCCTCCGAGCTGCTGATCGGCACGCTGGCGCACGGCTTCCGCGTCGTCGAGGTCCCGACGACCATGCGTCAGCGGTCGGCCGGCGAGTCCAAGAAGGGCCACAACCTGCTGTACGGCCTGCGGTACGGCCGGGTGGTCGTCGGGACGTGGCTCAGGGAACGCGCTCGACGGCGCGGCCGTCCGTAGGCGTCGCCGTGGCGGTCCGCTCGCGGAACACCACGCGATCGAGCAGCACGTACTTGACCAGGAACAGCGTGCCGTTGATCGCCACGAAGGCGGCGTCGACGACGCCGACCTCCAGCGCGCGCGGCAGGTCGGCCGACTGCACCCAGCGGTCGGCGGCCCACGTGCCCACCGCCGAGCCGATCACGCTCGTGGCGACGACGGCGGCGTAGGGCAGCAGTTCGTCGCGCAGCCCCGGGCGTCCCCGGCGTTGCCACGCCCAGCGCCGGTTCAGCACGTAGTTGACCGGGATGCCCGCGGCGAACGCGAGCACCGACGCGACCTGTGGTGACGTGAGGCCGAGTCCGTACAGCAGCAGGAACGCCACGTTGCTGGCGCCGAACGCGACGACCGACCCGACCGCGTACCTCGAGAACCGGCGCACTCCGGGGCGTTGCGCAAGGGCGCGCGCACGCCCGCTCGGCGGCGCGGTGGCGGCCGATCCCTCGGGGTCGCGAGTTGAGGTCATCGCGCCTGATGCTACGGTTTCCAGCGGCGTGTCGCCCACAGCTCACCGGAGACGGGTTCATGCGTCCCCGCCATGGTGACCGTGCGGCGGCGTGGCCGCCCCATCTGACCAGGTTGGAAGTGTGCGACCTCTGTAGTAGCGTTCACCCGGCACAGCCGGGCGTGGTGCGTCCCGTGGAGCCGGCTCCAGGGACGCCCCCGGTCACCAAGGCGTAAAGGACCCTCATGCGCACGCTGGTTCTCGGCGGAGACGGTTACCTGGGGTGGCCGACCGCCCTGCACCTGTCACAGGCGGGCCACGACGTTGCCGTCGCGGACAACTTCGCTCGTCGCCAGTACGATTACGAGCTCGGTGTCGGGAGCCTGGTGCCGATCGAGACGCTCCAGACGCGCGTCCGTGTCTGGGACGAGGTGTGCGGCCGCAGGATCGTCCCGTTCGTCGGCGACCTGACCGACCCGGAGTTCACGATCGAGATGATCCGGACGTTCCGTCCGGACACCATCGTCCACTTCGGTGAGCAGCGCGCCGCCCCGTACTCGATGATCGACCGGTCCCACGCGGTGTACACGCAGGTCAACAACGTGGTCGGCACGCTCAACGTGCTGTTCGCGATCGGCGAGATCGACCGCAACATCCACCTCGTGAAGCTCGGCACGATGGGCGAGTACGGCACGCCCGAGATCGACATCGAGGAGGGGTGGCTCGACGTCACCCACAACGGCCGGACCGACCGGATGCTGTTCCCCAAGCGACCGGGGTCGTTCTATCACCTGTCCAAGGTGCACGACAGCCACAACATCGAGTTCGCGTGCCGCATCTGGGGCCTGCGCGCGACCGATCTGAACCAGGGCATCGTGTACGGCTGCGAGACGCCCGAGATGGCACAGGATCCGCGCCTGGCCACCCGCTTCGACTATGACGCGGTGTTCGGCACCGTCCTCAACCGCTTCATTATCCAGGCGGTCATCGGTCACCCTCTGACCGTGTACGGCTCCGGCGGTCAGACCCGGGGACTCATCGACATCCGCGACACCGCCGCGTGCGTGCGGTTGGCGGCGGAGAACCCCGCCGACGCCGGCGAGTTCCGTGTGTTCAATCAGATGACCGAGAGCAAGTCGGTGGCCGAGCTCGCCAAGACGGTCGCCGAGACGTACGCCAAGGACGCGCAGATCGAGTTCCTCGACAACCCCCGCGTCGAGGCCGACACGCACTACTACAACGTCAGGCACACGCGTCTGGTCGAGCTCGGCCTGGAGCCGCACCTGCTGGCCGACACGTTGATCGAGTCGCTGTTCCGTGTGGTCGAGGCCAACCGCGACCGCATCGACGCCCAGGCGCTGCGGCCGACCGTCAACTGGCGCGCGACCACGAGCCCACGCTCCGCCCGGCACGACTGATCGATCGGACCCGGTCGGGCGCCACCGTCGCGTGGTCCCGACGGCTGTCACGGCGCCGATCCCGGACCCGCCGCGGCGCACCCGGCGCATCGCCGCCCGAGGGTGGCGTCACGAACCTCGGGGTGGTGTCGGCAGCGGGGTGGCCGTCGTGCGGGCCAGCGTCGTGAACAGGTCACGCAGGCGCGCCGTCACCGGGCCCTCGTCACCCCCGCCGATCGTGCGGCCGTCGACCTCGACCACGGGCACCAGCTCGCCCATCGTCCCCGAGCAGAACATCTCGTCGGCGCGGTAGACGTCGGTCAACGACAGGTCGCGCTCGGTGGCGCGTATGTCGTGATCGGCGCAGAGCTCCAGGACCGCGCCCCGGGTGATGCCTTCGGGACACGCGGTGGTGCGCGGGGTCGCGACCGTGCCACGGTGCACCACGAAGACGTGCGTCGCATTCGTCTCGGCCACGGCGCCGTGCAGGTCGAGCATCAGCGCGTCGTCCACCCCGGCCGCGTTCGCCTGGGTCTTGGCCAGGATCGAGTTGATCAGGTTGCACGAGTGGATGTTCTGATCCACGCAGTCTGGCGGGATGCGCCGGATGCCCGACGTGATCAGCCGGACACCGGTCCGGTCGTAGACCGGCGGCTTGTGCTCGGCCAGCACGATCAACGTCGGTCCCGCGGTGTTCAACCGCGGGTCCATGCCGCTTGTGTACTTGACGCCCCGCGTCAGCGTCAGCCGGATGTGGACGTCGTCGATCATCGTGTTCGCGGCCAACGTCCGTGCGATCTCGCGGACGATCACGTCGCGGTCGGGGATGTCGTCGAACGCCATCGCCAGCGCCGACGCGCGCAACCGGTCGAGGTGCTCGGTCAGGCGGAACACCCGGCCGTCGTAGACGCGCAGGCCCTCCCACACCGCGTCGCCGCCCTGGACGGCGGAGTCGAACGGGCTGATGCCGGCGTCGTCGCGGTGGGTCAGGTGCCCGTTGATGTTGATCAGCAGATCACGGTTGCGTTCATCGAAGCGCTGTCGCACCTTCGTCCTTCCGATCGGGTTGTACGCCGTCCGCTGCCGGCCGCCACACCGGACCGCGGGCTCAGGGGCCGACGGTCACCAGCCGGTGGGTCGCCAGCCGCTCGTAGATCTCCTGCGCCGCGGCGAGCAGTTCGGCGTGGCGGTCGTCGAGGTCGACGGTGGCAGGGCGGTACGGGGCGAAGCCCGTCGACCGTTCGACCGAGCCGTACCAGTGGTCGGCCCACACGCCGTCCGTCGCCCGTCGTCCCGGCGGCCACCACAGCATGCGGTCGCTGAACGGGACGCCGAGCGCCTCGCACGTCGTGGTCAGCACGCCGCGGGGGTCGCGCAGCACGTCTGCGGCGTCGATCACCGGTGGGCTCGTGCCGGCGTCGGCCACGTGGGCGAACAGGCGCCACTGCTGCGGCAGGCCCAGATCGTCGAGCGTCGGCTCGTCGCGCAGCTTGAGGTAGCTGGCGATCACCTCGTCGGGCGCACGGATGAGGAAGCAGTTGCGCAGCCCGTCCAGCCACGCGAGATCGACGTCATCGGTGACGTGGTGGGTCATGTGCTTCTGGTACCAGATCTCATGGCCGTCCGGGACCGGCCCGGTCAGCCGCGCGGTGACCCGCCGCCAGTCGTCGTCCAGCGACGCGAGGACCGCATCCCGCGCGGGATGGTGGCGCCCAGTGACACGCAGGAAGTGGGCGTAGAGGGGCTCGTCGCTGACCACGGTGTCCGGGCGGTTGCCCCACGAGCGCATCAGCGCGGTCGACAGGTTGCGGGGGCCGGACCACATGGCGATGCGTACGCCGTCGTCGGCCACTGGCGCCGCCTCCTCTCGTCGGACCGTGATGCTACGTCGCGCGGTGGGGTCAGACGGTCATGGCGATGCGTGACCCGCATCCATCAGGTCGCCGGTCAGCGCGATCAGCGCGTCGGCCACGCGGGCCTCGTCGACCATGGGCAGGAAGTGGTTGTCGACGCCGATCGTGCGGGTGGTCCACGCGCGCGCACCGGCCACGTCGGCCACCCAGGTGCAGGCGTCGCTGAAGACGAGCACGCCAACCGGCGCGTCCGGCCAGTCGACTGCGGTCGGGATCTCCTCCAGCCAGAACGCGGCCGGCAGCGCACGCAGTTCTCCGGACAGCCGACGCCGGCGATCGTCGTCGGGGATGGGATCCTTCAGGTCACCGTCCCGCCACATCGGGTACCCGCCGCCGTCCGTCAGCGCCGCCCGGATGTGCTCGCCCACCTCGGGCGCCTGCTCGTCGATCTGGTCGAGGCGACTGCGGCCGTCGGGTGGCGTGCCCGCGTCGGCGAGGATCTCGGCGGCGATGTCGTAGCCGGCGTCGCGCAGCACCGGGCCCAGCACGCCGAGCAGTTGCCCGGCACCACTGTGGGCCGCCAGCGACAGCGGCACGCCCGGGGGCACGTCCTCGGCGATGGTGCGCACGACGCACCGGACGTGCTGACGCCAGAACGGCGGCGACCCGTCGTCGGTCACCTCCGGCACCGCGACGGCGATGCCGCGGCGATCGAGCTCCCCCGCCACCGGCGCCCAGGTCGACGGGCCGGCGACCGGGCTGTGGACCAGGACGTAGGCGTGGCCGTCGGCCAACCGTGACCCCTTGCTCGATGCGTTGCTACTGCGCGAACCGCTCCACGTAATATGTGCGATCCACCCCGGCGCATGCACCGACGCCGTATCGGACCACGGCGGGATCCATGCGGATGATCCGGTGGCGCCTGGTGGTGGCCCACCACTCGTGCATCCGCTGCGCGCCCGATGCGATGTCGTCGTCGATCATCAGTCCCGTGTTCTCGCTGTCGGCGCCGGCCGTCGCCATCCGGTGCTCGTCACCGCTGAGCGGCACGTCGCCACGAGCGATCGCGCAGGCGTCGGTTGCGGCTGTCGTCGACAGCTCCGCGTCGAGCGTCAGCTCTGCGAGTCCCGCGTCCGCGCGGTCGGCGTTGAGCGCCACGAAGATCGGCTCGGTGCGTGGGTCCAGCGAGGTCGCGGCGTCACCGGCCGATGTCGCCGCGCGAGCGCGACCACCGGGTCCGGCAGGTGCGCTCTCGCGGACGACGATCACCGCGACGACCACGAGCACGCCGAGCAGCACGCCCGCGGCGCGGGCGCGGCGTCGACGTGACTGCTGGATCATCGTCGCCCTCATGGTCGGGGACCGGCGTCGTCGGACAAGCATGGCGCCGGGTGCCCCGCGCAGGCGGTCGCCGGGCCTGTCCGAGCGGGAAGTCGGTCCGTGATTCATCCGCGTGCGCCGCACGGCGTCGGCGGCGGGTGTCGCGAATCTGCAGGTCAGCCGCCTGTCAGCGCAGGCCGATGTCCGGATGGCCAGCTTTTCGGGTGGTCGCGTCGGACCGTCCGGAGCGAGTTGCCCCTGGCGGGACCGTGGTCCGGGTCGGTAACGTTTGTCGTGAGCCCGTCGCGCCCGGGAGCGAGCATGGACTGGGTCGAGGCGTTCCGGGCCCAGCTGGAGACGTCCGAGTGACGCTGCGGTTCACCGAGGTGTCGGCACACCGGTCTACAGCCGCGCTGCACATCGGTGGGCGCAGGAGCAACGCGCTGCTCGCCGACTGGGCGCACGTGGTCGGGTTCGGGCCGGACGCGGTCGTCGGCGCCGACGGTTGCGCGCCGCTCGGGCACCGGGGCGACGCCGTCCCGGACGTTGCCGGTGGCGTCAGGGCCTGGACTCTTCGGACCCGTCGCCGGTCCAGCGCAGGTGGTAGGACCCGTCGTCGTCGGTGCGGCGGTAGGTGTGGGCGCCGAAGTAGTCCCGCTGCGCCTGGATCAGGTTGGCCGGGAGCCGCTCGCGGCGCACGCCGTCGTAGTAGCTGAGCGCCGACGCCAACGCCGGCACCGCGAGGCCATGGTCGAGCGCGGCCGTCACGACGCGCCGCCAGGCGGCCTGCCCCTCGGCGACCCCGTCACGGAAGTAGTCGGCGAGCAACAGGTTGTCCAGGCCGGTGTCCTCGTCGAACGCCTGCTTGATGCGGTCCAGGAACTTCGCCCGGATGATGCAGCCGCCCCGCCAGATGGTCGCGATGTCGCCGAGGTCGAGCTCCCAGTCGTACTCGGCCGACGCGGCGGCGAGCTGCTCGAAGCCCTGCGCGTACGCGACGATCTTCGCGGCGTACAGCGCGGCGCGGACATCGTCCACCAGCCCGTCGCGCGCGATGCCGCCGCCCGGCGTCGGACCCGAGAGGATCGCCGACGCCGCGCTGCGCTCGTCCTTGCGCGACGACACGACCCGTGAGTACACGGCCTCGGTGATGGCTGTGGACGGCACACCCAGCTCGAGCGCCAGCTGGGCGGTCCACCGGCCCGTGCCCTTCTGCGCGGCCTCGTCGAGGATCACGTCGACCATCGGCTCGCCGGTGCGCGGGTCCACCGTACCCAGGATGTCGGCCGTGATCTCGATCAGGAAGGACTCGAGATCGCCCGCGTTCCACTCCGTGAACACCTGGGCGAGCTCGTCGGTGCCCATGCCGGCGCCGTGTCGCAGCAGGTCGTAGCACTCGGCGATCAGCTGCATGTCGGCGTACTCGATGCCGTTGTGCACCATCTTGACGTAGTGACCGGCGCCGTCGGGTCCCAGGTACGTGCAGCACGGCGTGCCGTCGACCTGCGCCGCGATCGTCTCGAGGATGCCACCGACCTCGTCGTATGCGTCGGCGCGTCCGCCGGGCATGATGCTCGGGCCGTGCAGCGCGCCCTCCTCCCCGCCGGAGATGCCCGTGCCGATGAAGCGCAGGCCGCGCTCCGTCAGATCGCGCTCCCGACGGCGCGTGTCCGCGAAGTGCGCATTGCCACCGTCGATGACGATGTCGCCTTCGTCGAGCAGTGGTGTCAGCTCGTCGATGACGGCATCGGTTCCCGACCCCGCCTTGACCATGAGCAGCAGCCGTCGTGGTCGCTCGACCGCGCCGAGCAGGTCGTCGATCGTCTCGGCGCCGACGATCGGGCCCTCGCCGCCGTGCTCCTCGACGAACGTCGTCATCCGCTCGGTCGTGCGGTTGTACACCGCCACGCCGATGTCGCGACTGGCGATGTTTCGCGCCAGGTTCTGGCCCATCACGGCCATGCCGATGACGCCGATCTGCGCTGCGTCGGTCATCACGTCTCCGGTTCGTCGGGGCGGCGGGCGATCTTCGCCGCCCACCACAGCAGTGGCACCTGCAGGGGAACACGTACCCAGGCGACGGCCTCGCTGCCCAGCCAGTCGGGGAAGGCCCGGTAGCCACCGTCGAGTGCCGCCTGGATGTTGGCGACCCACACCCCGGCGAACGTGGCGAAGGCCGCGATGCCGCCGAGCCTTGCGGACCGCCGGAACGCCAGCAGGGCGGCGGACCCCAGCTCCGCTGCGGTCGCGACCTGGTTCCACACCAACGGGGAGCCGGGCAACCACCGCGGGATCAGCCGCTCGAACGGTGTCGGCCACACGATGTGGCTGACACCGGTCGCGGCGAGGAACGCCGCCAGCAGCAGGCGGGAGCGGTCCGACGTGCCGGTCGCGGCCATGGGCGGTCAGATGGCCGGCAGGCTGAAGCGTTCGGGATCCTGCGGCAGGTGCCACAGGCGTGGGGCGATCAGCTCGCTGGCGGCCTCCGGTCCCCACGAGCCCTGGGGATACGGCGCGGGGTGGCCGAGGTCCAGGATCGGCTCGACGAGCTCCCAGGTGCGGGCGATGCCGTCGGTGCGGGTGAACAACGTGCGGTCACCCAGCAGCGCGTCGTGGATCAGTCGTTCGTACGGCCCGATCAGCTGGGTACCGGTCTCGCCGTAGGTGAAGCGCATGTTGGTGCGGCCGAGCTTGAGGGCCGGGCCGGGCAGCTTGGCGAGGAAGCTGAAGCCCGCGCCGCCGCCGGACAGGTCGAACGTGAGGTGGTCCCGTTCGAGCCCGCTGTCGGGCACCTCTGGGAACATCGTGGCCGGCGGCCGTCGGAACGCCAACGTGACCAGTTGCTGCTTGTCGGCCATGGCCTTGCCGGTGCGCAGGAAGAACGGCACGCCGTCCCAGCGCCAGTTGTCGATGTGGATCCGCGCGGCCACGAAGGTGTCGGTCTCCGACCGCTCGGCGACGCCGTCCAGATCCCGGTACCCGTCGTACTGGCCGATCACCACGTCGTCGGCCGCCACGGACCGCATCGAGTCGAAGACCTTGAACTTCTCGTGCGTCAGCGGGCCCGATCGCAGCCGGACCGGCGGTTCCATGGCGACGATCGACAGCACCTGGAACAGGTGGGTCACCACCATGTCGCGGATCGCTCCAGTCTGGTCGTAGAACGCGACGCGGTTGTCGACGCCGAGGTCCTCGGGGACGTCGATCTGCACGTGATCGATGTGCGCACGGTTCCACATGGCCTCGAACGCACCGTTGGCGAAGCGGAACGCGAACAGGTTCTGCACCATCTCCTTGCCCAGGAAGTGGTCGATCCGGTACGCCTGGTCCTCACGCAGCACGCTGCGCACCGTGTCGTCGAGTTCGCTGAAGCTCGCGGGATCGGTACCGAACGGCTTCTCGAAGACGACGCGGGCGTCCTTGGCGAGGCCGGCCTCCCCGATGCCGGCGGTGATCGGTCCGAACGTGCTCGGCGGCGTGGACAGGTAGAACAGCGGCTGCGGATCGTCCTTGAACCGGCGCACCACGTCGGCGATCGCCTCCGACAGCACCTGCGTGTCGCCAGGTCGGAAGTCCGTCGACACGAAGTGCAGCCGGTCGGCGAACCGCGCGAAGCTGTCCTCGTCGAACGAGCATCGCTCGTGCTCGGTGATCGCGTCGCGGGCGATCTCGCGGAAGTCCTCGTCACTGACCTCGCTGCGCGCTGTGCCCAGCACGCGCCACTCGCGCGGGAGCAGGCCCTCCGCGTCCAGGTTGTACAGCGCCGGCAACAGCTTGCGCTTGGACAGATCTCCGTTGGCTCCGAAGACGACCAGCAGCGTGTCAGGGGGCGTGCGTGGCTGATCCATGGCGACCTCTTCGACAGGGGCACGGCGTTCCTACCCGCGTGCATCGCCGACCACCACATGCGGACCCGGGTCGGGTCGCGAATCTTGACACACGCGTTCCGCGGGTGCCTGCGATCGGTTGGGGGCCATAGGCTCGGTCCCACAGCGATGTCCGGCCGCCGAACGAACCTCGGGCTCCTTCTCGCACTCGTCGTGGCGACGGTGACGGGGTGGGCGGCGTTCGCGATCGGCAGCGCCGCAGGGGGTCCGGTGGTGATCGCGCACGGCGTGGCCGGCCTGGCGGTGGTGGTGCTGACGCCGTGGAAGCAGCGAATCGCGCGCCGGGGCCTGCGCCGCCGCCGGATCTCACGGTGGCCGGGCGTCGGCCTGTCGATTGTGATCGTGGTCACGGTCGTAACCGGTGTCCTGCATGCCGCGGGCGGTCGTCCACCCGGCGGTCTGACGTTCATGCAGGTGCACGTCGGCGCAGCCCTGGCCGCACTGCCGCTGGTGGTGTGGCACGTCGTGGCACACCCCGTACAGCCACGACGGACCGACCTCGACCGCCGATCACTGCTGCGTGCCGGGACGGTTACGGTCGGGGCCGCCGCCACCTGGCTGACCGCCGACGGCCTGTACCGGCTGGGCAACCGGCCGGTCCGGCGGTTCACCGGGTCGCACGAGCGGGGCACGGACGACCCGGCGCGCATGCCGGTCACGCAGTGGCTGTTCGACGACGTGCCGGTCATCGACCCATCGAGCTGGACCCTGGCCGTGTCGCAGGACCACGCCGTCCGCCGGTTGACGCTCGATGCGTTGCGCGCACACGACCAGGTCGATCGCCGGGCCGTGCTCGATTGCACCGGCGGGTGGTACGCCGAGCAGACCTGGACCGGTGTGCCGCTGACCGCGCTCGTCGACCCCAGGCCGGGGCGGCGGATCGTGGTGACGTCGGCCACCGGCTACAGCCGGGTGTTCCCGCTCCCGGCCGCCGCCGACCTGCTGCTGGCCGTCGCGGTGGCCGGTGCTCCGCTGTCGACGGGACATGGGGCGCCCGCGCGGTTGGTCGCGCCGGGCCGCCGCGGCTTCTGGTGGGTCAAGTGGGTCTCGGCCATCACCGTCGACGACGTCGCACCGTGGCGCCAACCGCCGTTCCCGCTGCAGTGAGCGACCCGTATGCTCCTGCGATGACGTCCGGGATGCACCAGCTCGCCGACGAGGTCCACGACACGGTCATGGCGCTGTCGCCGTTGGAGGCGAGCGTGCTCGGTGATCGCCGCTTCGACGCGATGCTCCCCGACGTGTCACCCGCCGGGCGTGCGGCCGCGCGCGAAGCGCTCGGACGGCTGGACGACCGTGTGGCGGCGCTGGACGATCGGGTGCTGACACGCGACGAGCGGGTCACCGCCGACGTCGCGCGCCACACGATCGCCCAGGCCCGCCACGAGCTGGACGACAGGTACGTACGCACCGCTGCGGGCCCGATCGCGTCGGGCGCGGGGATCGGCAGCCCCGTGTCAGCGCTGCTGGCCACCCTCCCGAAGGTGGCGCTCACCAATCCCGAGCAGGCGCGCGACCACCTGACGCGATGTGGGCGGATCCCCGACTGGCTCGAGGCGACCGAGTCCCAGCTGCGGTCGGGTGTCGCAACGGGCTGTGTCCCGGCGGCCCGGCTGGTCGCCCTGACCATCCGGCAACTCGACCGCTACCTGGGCACGCCGATCTCCGACGACCCGCTGCGGCGGGCACCGTCGGGGGGGACCGGCGACCCCGGGCGATGGCGCGCCGCGCTCGCCGACATCGTCGACACCAGGATCCGCCCGGCCCTGCGCCGGCACCGGGACGTGCTCGCCGACGAAATCGCGCCTGCCGCCCGGCGCGACGCCGAGGTGGGGCTCGTGCACCTGCCCGGCGGTGACGAGCTGTACCGTGACGCGGTCGCGGTCCACACGACGACCGCGACAACCCCCGAGCGCTACCACGAGCTGGGGCTCGAGCTGATCGCCGCCCTGGCCGACGAGTACCGCGACCTCGGGGGTCGCGTGCTGGGCACCACCCGTCTCGACGAGATCTTCGCCCGTCTGCGCGACGATCCTGCGCTGCGGTTCGTCTCCGCCGACCAGATCCACGCGACCGCGGCGGCGTCTCTGCGGCGCGCGCAGCAGGCGATGCCCGACTGGTTCGGCGACGTCGGCACGATCGCCTGCGAGGTCCGCCCGATCCCGGACGTCGAAGCGCCCGAGTCGACGATCGCGTACTACCAGCCTCCGACCCTGGACGGCACGCGCCCGGGCACCTACTACGTCAACACCAGCGACCCCACGACGCGCCCCCGGTTCGAGGCCGAGGTCCTGGCGTTCCACGAGAGCGTCCCCGGCCACCACACGCAGATCGCGACGGCGCTCGAGCTGGATCTGCCGACGTTGCGGCGCGTGCGCTACCTGACGGCCTACGCCGAGGGCTGGGGCCTGTACGTCGAGCGGCTCGCCGACGAGATGGGTCTGTACTCGGGCGATCTGGACCGCCTGGGGATGTTGTCGTTCGACTCGTGGCGGGCGTGCCGGCTGGTGGTCGACACCGGCATGCACGCACTGGGATGGTCACGGGACCGGGCCATCGCGTTCATGCTCGACAACAGCCCACTTGCGGCGAACAACGTCGCCAACGAGGTTGACCGCTACATCGGATGGCCCGGCCAGGCACTGGCCTACATGGCGGGGCGGCTGCGCATCGTCGAGCTCCGCGATCACGCGCGACGGACGCTGGGACCGGGCTTCGACATCGCCGCGTTCCACGACGCCGTGCTCGGATGCGGGCCCGTGCCGCTGCGCACGCTGCAGTCGCTCGTCGACGACTGGACGCGTGCCACGTCCGGCCACCCGGGCTGAACAATTCCGAAACGCGTGCGAGAGGATCACGATCGCACGCCGTGGCACCGCACGCTGTCACTATCGTTGCTGTCCCGGCGGAGCCCAATGGGTCGCCGCGCCACACGACCGAGGTTGCCAACGCCCGTGCCGCCAGTCATCACCTTCCTGTCGGACTTCGGCCTGACCGATCCGTACACGGGTATCTGTCGCGCTGTGATCGCTGCCATCGCTCCGACCGCCACGGTGGTCGACCTCATGCACACGGTGCCGGCGCTCGACATCGGGCGCGGCGCGACGGCGCTGGCCGACTGCGTGACCGTGGCGCCGGCTGCCGTGCACCTGGCGGTCGTCGACCCCGACGAGCAGGCGCGCCCAGGCGTGGTGCTCACCGCCGGGGACGCGTTGCTGGTAGGCCCGGACAACGGTCTGTTGCCGCCGGCCGCCGACGCGCTGGGTGGCGCGCGGTCGGCGCACAGGTTGACGGAGCGGCGGTGGCACCGCGATGCGGTCTCGCCGGTGTTCCGCGGGCGCGACGTGTTCGCGCCGGTGGCGGCGCACCTCGCGCGTGGCGAGGAGCCAGCGGCGTTCGGCCCCGAGCTGGCCGTCGACGACCTGCAGCGGTTGCCCGGCCGCGCTGCGGACGTCAGCGACCGACGGATCGCCGCATCCATCCGCCACGTCGACTGCTATGGCAACATCCAGATGACCGTCACCACGGGCGACCTGCACCGTGCGGGACTCGACGGCGGACGTCCGGTACGGATCGGCACGCACCACGAGACCGTCGACGTGCGCCGGGTCGGCAGCTTCTCAGACCTCGCCGCCGGTGAGCTCGGCATCGTGGAGGACTCGTTCGGCTGGCTCGCGATCGTGGCCGGCGGCGCGGACGCGTCGCTGCGGCTCGACCTGCGGTCCGGCGACGCGATCCGGCTGGGGGATGGCTGATGGCGCCGCGGGGGGATGTCAGCGCAGCGGCGCCGGTACGACCGGCGATCGACGCGACGCCGACGGTCGGCCATGCCGATCCGAGCGGCGCTGATGTCGGCGGAGCGGGCCTCGGCGCGACCGGTCCCGGTCCGGGCGGTCGCGGCGACGGCATCCGCCGACACGGCCGCCCGGACCGGGCGGTGCTCCGTCGGCTGCTCGCGTGGTACGGCCTGTCGCGCGGGATCGTGTGTGCCGCCGTCCTGGCCGGTTGGTCGTTGCAGCCCGCGCTCGAGCTCCGGGCCCTGCTGCGCCGCCTGGACGCGAGCTGGTACATCGAGACCGCACGCCTGGGCTACGAGGCGCAGGCCGCGACGCCGGCGGCCATCGAGGCCGACCCGGGGGTCCTGCGGGGCGCGTTCTTCCCGCTGTGGCCGCTGCTCGTGCGCGCGACCAACCCGCCCGGCGTCTCGCTCGAGGTCAGTGCCACCGTGCTCGCCACGGTCCTGGGGTTCGGCGTCGTCGTCGGGTCGTGGGTCCTGATCGCGCGTCTGGCGGACCGCACGACCGCTGATCGCGCCGCGCTGCTCGTCTGCGTGTTCCCCGGCTCGTTCGTGCTGTCCATCGCCTACGCCGAGGCCCTGATGCTCTGCCTCGTCGTTGCGTGCCTGCTGGCGTTGCAGGACCGCCGGTGGGTGCTGGCGGGGATGGCTGCGGCGCTGGCCACGGCGACCAGACCGAACGCGATCGCTCTGGTCGGCGCCTGTGCCTGGGCGGCGGTCGTCGCAGTACGCCGTCGGCGCGAGTGGGCCAGCCTCGTCGCGCCCGCGCTGGCGCCACTGGGCGTCGTCGCGTTCCATGGGTACCTGTGGTGGTGGACGGGGCAACCCGACGCGTGGAACCTCATCCAGCGCAACGGCTGGGAGGAGCGCATCGACCTCGGCGCGCGCAACGTGGATCGGCTCGGCGCGCTCGTGCGGTGGGACGCTCCCGACACCGGCACCGTGCTCATCGGCCTGGGCGCCGTCACCGTCGTGGTCGCCTGCTGGGCGCTGTGGCGTTGGCGGCCGCCGGCCGAGCTGGTCCTGTACGCGGCCGGTGTGATCGGGCTCGCGCTGATCGCGCACACACTGGGGCCACGCCCGCGGTTCGTGTTCACCGCCGTCCCGCTGGTCTGGGCGCTCGCCGTGTGGCTGCGGGGTGAGTGGTTCCGCCTCGTGACGCTGGCCTCGAGTGCGGGGCTGGCCGTGCTGAGCGTGCTGTACATCGTCGGCAGCGTCGCCAAGCCGTAGCCGTCCCGAGGAGGTCGGACATGACCGCACAGGCGGGGCCCCGCCGCCTGCTGCGCTGGCTCGTGACGCCTCCCGACTTCCCCCCCTTCCGCGACGGCTCGTTCGGCAGCCGCACCCACGACCCCGCACCCGCGGCCTGGCTCGGCATCGCGCTCGGGGTCGCGTTCGGCATCTGCTTCGTCACCGGCCTGCTGTCCCACCTCATCCAGAGCGGCGGCAGCCTGGTGGCGCACGACGTGGTCAGCGGTGGAGGCTGGCGGGCGTGGCCGACCGCCGGTGGGCAGCTGTACCGGGTGACGCAGGGCCTGCACGTGACCAGCGGGATCGCCGCCTTCCCACTGCTGTTCGCCAAGCTGTTCGTCGTGTACCCGCAGCTGTTCACCTGGCCGCCCGTGCGCGGCGTGCGCCATGCGGTCGAGCGGGCGAGCCTGCCGCTGCTGATCGGCGGCAGCATCTTCATGCTGCTCACCGGGGTGCAGAACGTCATGTACTGGTACCCGTGGGGGTTCTTCTTCCCCGTCGGTCACTACTGGGCGGCGTGGGTGACGACCGGCGCCCTCATCGCGCACATCGGTGCGAAGGCGTCCATCTCGGCCGCGGTCGCGCGGCGGGGGCTGCCCACCGCCGCGGCTGAACCACCGACCGCAGGGTCGGCCGGTGAGTCACGCGGGTCGGCCACCGACGCGCCGGCCACGGCACCGGCCGGCGCGGTGCGCACGTTGCCGCCCGACGGCGGCCTCACCCGCCGCACGGTGCTGACCGCGACCGCGGCGGTCTCCGGCGTCGCGGTCGCCGCATCGGTCGGCGGGACGATCAGGCCACTCGCCCCGTTGGCGGTGCTCAATGCCCGCAACCCGACCATCGGCCCGCAGGGGTTCCCGGTCAACAAGACCGCCGCCTCGGCGCGGGTGGAGGACGCGGCGACGGCCGACGACTACCGCCTGCGGGTCACGGGCGCCGACGAGCCGCTGACCCTGTCGCGCAGCGACCTGCTGGACCTGCCACAGCGCGACGCGGTGCTGCCGATCGCCTGCGTCGAGGGCTGGTCGGCGGTCAAGCGCTGGCGCGGCGTGAGCGTGGCGACGCTGCTCGAGCGGGCCGGCGCGCGGCAGGGATCGCGGGTGCGCGTGGTGTCGTTGCAGTCGGTCGGGTTCTACCGTTCGAGCGACCTCACGCCGGAGTTGGCGGCCCACCCCGACACGCTGCTGGCGCTGAAGGTGGGCGATGAGGACCTCCACCTGGATCACGGATTCCCGGTGCGCCTGATCGCCCCGAACAACCCTGGGGTGCTGCAGACGAAGTGGGTGGGGGAGGTGCGGATCCTGTGACGTCCGACTCCGACCGCGCCCCACAGGACCGGCTCGAGCGGCACGTCGAGGCGGTGCCGGCGCCGCTGTTCTGGGGGTTGACGCTGGCCGGTCTGGCCGTCATGGGGTTCGGCCTGTACGGCATCGTGCGGTTCCAGGGCACCGGCATCCTGGACGTGCGCGTCCGGCAGATGGCGACGTGGGTCGTCGGGGCGATCATCGTGCACGATCTGGTGTTCGTACCACTCGTCCTCGCCGTCGGTCGCGGCCTGCGGTGGGTACGGCCGCGGGCGCTGCGCGCACCGCTGCAGGCCGGGCTCGCGGCCTCGGCGCTGGTGACCTTGCTGGCGTATCCGTTGATCCGCGGTTACGGCGTCCGCGGTGGTGACCCCAGTCGGCTACCGCTGAACTACACGGTCGGCTATCTTGCGCTGCTCGCGGTCATCTGGCTGGGCTGCGCCCTGTGGGCCTGGCGACGCGGTCGACCGGCGCGACGGGGCGACCCTGCCACCCACGGGTGACGTCGGACGGGAGGCGGCATGCAGGTACTGGTCACCGGCGGCGCCGGCTTCATCGGCTCGCACGTCGTCGATGCACTGGTCGGCGACGGGCACCGCGTCCGGGTGCTCGACGGGTTCACCGACGCGGCGCACGCCGCGCGTCCTTCGTACCTGCGTGACGACGTCGACTACGTCGAGCTGGACCTGGCGGACTTGGGAGGCGACCATCGCGTCGTGGCGGGGGCCGACGCCGTCGCGCACCTGGCTGCCCGCGTGGGCATCGGCCGCGACTTCTCCGATGTCACCGACTACGTGGCCGACAACGACCTGGGCACCGCCGTCCTGCTGCGCGCGCTCGCCGACGTGGACTTCGCCGGACGCGTGGTGCTCGCCAGCTCGATGGTCGTCTACGGGGAAGGGCGGTACCGGGCGCCCGATGGCCGGTCGGTGCGGCCCGACGCCCGCCGTCCGGCCGACCTCGACGCCGGCCGGTTCGAGCCCACCGATCCGCACACCGGCCGCGACCTGCGGCCGGAGCCGGTGCCCGAGTCGGCGCCGCTCGACCCGCGCAGCACCTACGCCGTGACCAAGGTCGCCCAGGAGCACCTTTGCCGCGTGTTCGGCCGCGAGCGGCGCGCGCCGGTCACCCTGCTGCGCTATCACAACGTGTACGGGGCGCGGATGCCACGCGCCACCCCGTACGCGGGCGTCGCGTCGGTCTTCCGCAGCGCCTACGAGGACAGCCGGGCGCCGCGCGTCTTCGAGGACGGCGGACAGCTCCGGGACTTCATCCACGTGCGTGACGTCGCCGCGGCGACGGTCCGTGCGCTGACCGTCGACCGCGCGGTCGACGGGCCGATCAACGTGGCGACCGGGGCACCGCGCACCGTGCTCGAGCTCGCGACGGCCCTGCGCGACGGGTTCGGCGGCGCGGCCGCCGATCCGGTCGTGACCGGCGAGTGGCGCGCCGGTGACGTCCGCCACGTGTTCGCCGACCCTGGTCGCGCGCGCCGCGAGCTCGGGTTCGCCGCCGAGGTGCCGTTCGAGGATGGCGTCGCCGAATTCGCGCGCGTCCCGCTGCGCGCGCCGCTGGTCTCGGGGTAGCGGCATGGACCGGGTCGTCGCCGTCCTGCCCGCGTTGAACGAGGCCGACGCGCTGCCCGCCGCGTTGGCGGGGGTGCCCGACTGGGTGGAGCTCGTCGTCGTTGACAACGCGTCGACCGACGGCACCGCGGCCGTCGCGGCCGCCCTCGGGGCGCGTGTCGTGCACGAGCCGTTCCGCGGCTACGGCGCCGCGGTGCAGCGGGGGCTGGCGGCGGCGGCCGGCGCCGACCACATCGCGATCCTCGACGCGGACGCGACGTTCGACTGGGCCGACCTGCACGCCATGCTCGCGCCGCTGCGGGCCGATGCGGCCGATGTCGTGTTCGGACGGCGCGTGCCGCACCGGCGTGAGCCGGGCGCGATGCCGTGGCACGTCGCCGTCGCCAACGCCGTGCTGGGCCGCGTGTGCGGTTGGTTGGCCGGGACGACGTTGCACGACATCGGTCCGTTCAAGGTCGTCCGCGGCGACGCGGTGGCATGCATCGACGCCCGCGACCGGACGTACGGCTGGCCGCTGGAGTTCGCGCTGCGTGCCGCCCGCACCGGACTGCGTGTCACCGAGGTCGACGTGGCGTACCGGGTGCGGGCCGGCGTGTCGAAGGTCACGGGCCGCCCGTGGGCGACGACGAAGACCGCCGGCAGGATGCTGGTGGTCCTCGCGCGCCACGCGTTCATCCTGCGTCCCGGGTCCCGCGAGCGGGGGGCCACACCGGCGCGCTGACGCGCGAGGTGGCCGTGGCCGTCGACGCGCGCTGCGGCCGCCGGGGCGTTGGTCGTGCGCTGGCGCGCCTGCGGCGTCGACCGTTCGTGTGACGTACGGGCAGACGCCGGTCATGCGTCGTCGAGCTCTGCGGCGGCCTCCCGGGTGGCGATGACAACGGCGTCGTGCCGGCGGATCTTGGACGCGGGCACGCCGGTTCCCTGGAGCCCCGCCCGCACCGCTGCGGCCTTCTCCGCGCCGGTGATCTGCCACACGAGCAGGCGGCCGGCGTTGATGGTCGGATAGGTGAGGGTCATGCGCATGCGGCCCTGGTAGGGCCCTGCGATCGCCACCGAGCGGTCACGGACCTTCAGCACGGGATCGGAGGGCACGAGCGACGCGGTGTGCCCATCCTCGCCGATCCCGAGGTGCACGACGTCCGCGATCGGTGGCACTCCACAGACGAGCTGGAGCCGCTTGGCGTAGGACCGGGCGGATTCGTCCAGGTCCTCGTCGGTCACCGGCATGGGATGCAGCAGCGCATCGGGGATGTCGGCGCTGCGCAGCAGCGTTCCGGTGATCATCCCCCAGTTGCGGTCGGGGTGGCCGTCGGGCGCCGCCCGCTCGTCGACCTGGATGATGTGGGTCGCGTTCCAGCGGACGTCCATCTCGCCGAGGCGTTCGAGCATCGGCGCGGGTGTCGAACCGCCGCTGAACGCGAGCACGGCGCGACCGCGAGTGCGGACGCCCTCACGTGCCGCCTCGGCGATGATCTCGGCGGTCCGCTCGGCCACGGACGCCTCGTCTCCGAAGGTCTCGATCCGCATGGCGGCGAGGATGCCCCTCGCCGCCGGCCGGCAACCGTGGCACCGACCGGACGCCGGTTGGGGCGGACGCGCGGTCGCGGTGCACGGGAACGGGAACCTCATGACGGCGGCGGGGTGAACCGGGCCTGCCCGGGGCATCGTCGAGGCATGGCGACCGATCCGCTGCCCGCAGAGGTCCTCGACGACGTCGTCGAACTGCTGGCCGCCTGTCCGGCGTTCGTCGGTGTGCACCGCGACCGCCTCGCGTCGCTGGCCGCCGAGTCCGAGATCGCCTACGTCGACGAGGTCACGGCGCCCACGCTGCCCGCCCTGGTCGTCCAACGCGGCGGACTCGTCGTGCGCGACGACGCCGACCGCACGGTCGACATGGTCGGACAGGGCGAGTTCAGCGCCCCGTCCGGCAGCGAGCGGCTCGATCCCGTCGAACCGTCCATGGTGGTGTGGCTGCCTGAGCACGCGATCGATCTCGCCTGGTCCGCCCAGCCCGACCAGTTGGCGCGCCTGCTCGACAGGCCGGCGCGCTCGATCGACCTGCAGACCGCGTCGGTCCGCACCGTGATGCGGGCACCGGTGCACACGGCGACGGCCGACGAGTCGTGCGCCGCCGTCGCCGCCCGCATGACCGCCGAGCGGATCTCGTCGATCGTGGTGCTCGACGACGAACGCGCCGGCATCGTCACCGATCGGGATCTGCGTTCCCGTCTGGTGGCGCAGCAGCGCCCGCCGTTGACGCCGGTCGGAGACATCGCGACCTGGCCGGTCCGCACCGTGACCGCCCGCACGCCCGTGTTCGAGGCGCTGATCGAGATGCTCGCCACCGGCATCCACCACCTGCCGGTGACCGAGGACGGGCGCCTCGTGGGGATTGTCAACTCCAACGACGTCCTGGAACTCGGAACCCGCAGCCCGTTGCACCTGCGGTCCGCGATCGACCACGCCGACTCGGTGGACGGCGTCGCGCACGTGCTGGGCAACCTCCCGGAGACCGTCCGCGCGCTGTTGGCCGCCGGCACGACGGCGGGCGACGTGGGACGCGTCATCGCCACGGTGACCGATCGCGTCCAGCGGCGGCTGCTCGCGCTCGCCTTCGAGGAGCACGGCGACCCGCCAGGCGGGTTCGGGTGGATCGCGTTCGGGAGCCAGGCGCGGCGCGAGCAGACCCTCCACAGCGATCAGGATCATGGCCTCGTGCTGCCCGACGGCACCGACGACGAGGCCCATCGCTGGTGGCAGCGGGTCGCAGGATGGATGGTCGACGCGTTGGAGCGGTGCGGCTACCCCCGCTGCAACGGCGGCGTGATGGCGGTCAACGACGCGTGGCGTCACGACGTGTCGGGATGGCGCGCCGCGTTCGGCGACTGGATCGACCGACCCAGCGAGTACCACCTGATGGAGTCCAGCATCGCGTTCGACCTGCGCTCCGTCGCCGGCGACCTGCAGGTCCGGGAGCTGATGGCACCGGTGATCGCCACCGTGGCCGACCGCGGCATCTTCCTCGGTCGGCTCGCCCGCGATGCGACGGGTCACCGGCCGCCGCTCGGCTTCTTCGGGCGCTTCGCCGTCGAGCGATCGGGCGACCACAAGGGCTCGTTCGACGTCAAGGCAGGAGTGATGCTGCCGATCACCGACATCGCCAGGCTGCACGCGCTCGTCCGCGGCAGCACCGACATCGCCACCGACGACCGCCTGGCCGGTGCCGCGGCGGCGGGGCAGTTGTCCGACGATCTGGCGGCGACGCTGCGCGCAGGCTACGAGCTGGCGACCGGGCTACGGTTGCGACGCCACCTCCGCCAGCATGACAGGGATCAACCGCTGGACAACTGGCTCGATCCCGATGACCTCGAGGCTCTGGTCCGCGCCCAGCTGCGGGCGACGTTCAAGGCGATCCGCACCGCACAGCAGAGCATCGAGAGCCGCTACCAGACCGGCCTGCTGGGCTAGGCCGGCGCCACGATCGCGGACGGCGACAAGGAGTTGCGATGAACGAGTTGAAGGTCGTCAGAGGCGGTGACCTGTCGGACGAGACATCCCAGTCGGGAGGTATGACGCGACGTGCCGCCGTGTCGGGCGACCTGGTCGGCGCCAGCGCGTTGTGGATGGGCGAGACGCGGGTCGCGCCGGGAACGGCCAGCCAGCCCCACCACCACGGCAGGTCGGAGACGGGGATCTACGTGGTGGCCGGCACGCCGGTCTTCTCGTATCGCGACGACCGCGGCGAACTCGTCCGGTTGACCACGACCCCAGGCGACTACGTCTACGTGCCGCCGCAGGTACCGCACATCGAGGAGAACCCGTCGCAGGACATCGAGGCGGTCGTGGTCATCGCCCGTACGACGCAGGAGGCGATCGTAGTCAACCTGCACGTGCTGTAGGGCCGTCGGCATGCGGTCGTGGTTGAGGCGTCGCGACGACCGGGACTGGCGCGATGTCGAACTGCTGGCGCTGGACTTCGAGACGACGACCGGTGAGCCGCGCGAGGCCGAGCCGCTGTCGGTCGGCTGGGTGACGGTCCGCCACGGTCGCGTGCACCTGGCGGATGCCGGGTACCGTCTGGTCGCCCACGACGGGCATCTCCCACACGCGGCCCTGCCGATCCACGGGTTGCTGCCGACGGACCTCAGTGGCGGCGGATCGCTCGACGACGTCGCCGACCGCCTGCGCGAGGTCGCGCGTGACCGGGTCGTCGTCGCCCACGGCGCCTGGATCGAGCACGCCCTGCTGGGACGCCTCGGCGTCGGTCATGCCGGTGTGGTCGACACGATGGCGATCGTGCGCCGTCTCGACGAGCGCGACGGCGGCGCGCCGCGCGCCGCCTCGCTGAACGCGACCGCGCGCCGCTTCGGCGTGACCCCCTTCCGCGCGCACCACGCGTTCGGTGACGCGCTGACCACCGCCCTGCTGCTGGTCGTCCTCGCCACGCGTCTCGAACGGGCCCGTGGCCGCTGCCCGGTCGACGACCTGCTGCGTCTGGGCCGGACCTGACAGCGGTCAGCCGAGGTCGCCGGTCTGCACGTCGATGAACACGTTGCGGATGTCCTCGGGCCGGTCGAGCTCGTACAGCCTGCCGCCGGTGATGGCGGTGACCGACTCGAGGGTCCCGAAGTCGGCCTCCGGTCCGTAGCCGACGCCGATGAACAGCACCGGCCGTTGCGGGTCCACGAGATCCCGCAGCCGGGCCTGCAGCTGCTGGAGCGAGATGCCGTCGTCATCGTCGTTCTGGCCGTCGGTGAAGAAGATCACGGCGTTGAGACGTCCGGTCTCGTAGTTGTCGAGCATGTGCTCGTAGCTCGCGGCGATCGTGTCGAACAGGCCGGTGTCCTCACGGGGCTGCAGTCCCCGGATGGCCGCGACCGCCGCCTGCTGACGGGTCCCGGCCCGGAACTGATCGCTGAGCTGGCCGAGGGGCACGAGCTCGCGATGGTCCTGGTCACCGTTCAGGCGGGTCGAGAACTCCCAGATGCCGGCCGACGAGGCAGGGTCGAGCAGCTGGATGCCGGCCGCCATGCCCTGCGCCGACAGCTCCAGGCGACTTGCGCCCGTGCCCGGCACCTCGGTGACCATCGAGCCCGACACGTCGATGACAGCGAGCAGGTTGCCGGTCTGGCTCAGTCCGCGCCACGCCTCGGTCAACGGACCGACGATCAGCGCGGGCACCGGCTCGGGCTCCGGTGGCGCCAGGTCCGGGCGCATGCCGCCGGCCTCGATCAGCTCGGGGGTCGTCTCGCGCGAGCTGCCGCGGAACCCGGCGGCGGCGAGGCGCTCGGCACCCTCCGGGGCCTGCATCGCCTCGAGCAGCGCCGCCGCCGCTTCGTCGGACCCCTCGTCGGCCCAAGGGACCTGCAGCCGCGCGAACGGGTAGTCGGCATCCGACGCGCCGTCCTCCGGGTACCACACGGCCAGCGGGGTGTCCGGGGCCGCGCTCCGTCCTCCGCCGTTGTACAGCCACACCATCTGCTCGGTCAGCGGGATCGCCGACACGGTCCGCAGCAGCTCGTCGTTCTCGTCCACCGCACGTAGCTGTTCGAGCTGCTCGTTGGTCGTGGTCCCGAGGTACTCGACGCGACGCTCGAGGAGCAGGAGCTGCGCCTGCGCCTCGAAGCGGGCCTCCTCGGACTGCTCCGTGTCGCCGGTCGGCAGCGCGCCGACCGCTCGCGTCAGCGCGGACACGGCGGAGATCGTCGGTTCCGCCGCGACGTTCTCCACCAGGCTGATGCGGAACGCCCCCCACTGTTCGCGGTCCCGCTCCGCCCATGCGTTGTCGGCCGCCGACAGGTTCGCGACAGTCTCCCACGACAGGCCCGCCTCCGGCCACCCCAGCTCGTCGGCCATCGGCTGCGGCATCGCGATGACGGAGGGCGACCGCGCGACCGACGGCGCGTCGGACACGTCGAGCATGTCGCCGACGCCGCGCGTGCCCGCCGCCAGCGCGAGCTCGGTCGACGTCGTGGGGATCCATACGTGCGGCGCCGGTCCGTCGCTCTCCGTGTTCCATCCGCGACTCAGCGCATCACGCACCGTGGGTGGTGCGACGCCACGGACCTCGATCTGGACGCAGCGCAGCGAGGCCCGCTCCGCGGCCTCACGGGCGATGTTGCGCACCGCAGCTGCGATCTCGGGTGCGGCGGCGACGACCAGTTCGGCTTGCTCCGCGGACGGGCACGATGCGTCGGGCGACTGCGAGGCGGTCGACCCGACCTCGGCCGTCGACGTGGTCTCGCTGCGATCCACGATGTCGAAGCCGACGAGCGCGAAGCCGACCAGGACACCGAGCACGATCGCCGACAGGGCGACCGCCCCCCGGAGCAGCCAGGATCGTCGCGTGTTCGGTTCGACCCTCTCCTGCACGTGTTCAGCCCGTCACCATCTCGTACCGCTCCAGATCCCGGCGGGAAACGGCATGGTAACCGCCTTCTGGGAGCACTGAGAAGACACGCTTCACCACGTAGCGCGGCCGATCCGCTGCGTAGTCGCTTCGGCGCGTGTGCACGCCCGTCGCGGGCTCGTGAGGCCCGAGGCGGGCGGCGACGAGGCGGTCACGCGGCCGCCGCACCGGGTGCCGACAGGTCGGCGTCGGGCAGCAGCGTGACCTCCGTGCCCAGCACACCGCGCAGCTCGAGCAGCGTGAAACGCCGCGACGGTCCCACGGGCAGGTGCTGGTCGCAGACTGGACGCACAGGTGCGCTGCCCAGCGGTAGCGCGATCCGTGCCGCGAGCGTGCGTTCGTACAGCAGCTGCTCGCCCCGGAAGTGGGGGTGGGCCACGAACGTCGTCGGCGGGCGGAGGTAGCCGTCGCGCAGGCAGCGGGCGCACACGTCGGGGATCTCGATGCGCAGCACCCGCTGGCGTTGCGCACGGTAGCCGAGCTCGTACTCGAGCACGTCGCCGTCGAGGTCGACCGTCAGCAGGACGTAGCTGCGCGCCGGGTGCCGGGCGCCCAACTGGCCGAGCAGTTCCACGGCACGGTCACGGTCGGCGAAGGCGTAGAAGCCGCAGCGGCAGTCGAGGCCCGGTGGCGCACAGCCGCGGCGACGGCAGTTCGCGAGCTCGTCGACGCCGTACCGCAGGCTCGTCACGCCGGCGAGCCATGCATCGTCGCCCGGACCGACGATCAACTGCGCGATCTTGTGTCCGCGGAACGCATCGAGGCCGGCCGTGGGGTCGTGGCCGGACCACGCGCCCCGCCGGGCGCGCCGTTGCACGGCCTCGGCCAGCCCGCGCGCGAGCAGGGGCAGTGCCAGCACCGTCAGACTGAACAGCGTCTCCACGATGCGTAGCCGGTTGGTCTAGCGCTCCGAGGGCTCCGAGCCGACGGGCTGGTCGTCCGCAGGCTCGTCATCGGCCGCGGTGTCCACGAGGATCTCCTCCATCTCCTCGAACTCCCGCAGCTCGTGCGGCCGACGGATGTGATGACGTGCGACAGGTCGTCCGAGGTCCATGCGGGCTCCTTCGCGCTGGTCCCGACCTTCGAGCTCCAAAGTACCGTGCCGACGCCGCCGCCGGAAGTGCGATGTGGAGCACATGCGGGTCCACGCCGGGTCTCGAAAGATTCGCGAACGGTCACCGGGGGCCGTCGTCGCGTGCACCGTGTGCCGGGCTACGCTCGCGGCCATGGTGCTCACCCGCCGGTTGGCGTGGGCGCTTCCCTGGTTCGGTGCAGGAGCGCACGGGAGGCGCCCGGCATGACCGTCGCGCCTCTACGCGGGCGCGTCGGCGGTCCCGCTGCGGTCCCGCGCGCTCCTGGTGATGATCGCCCCGGGGCCGTGCTCGACGACCGTCGTGATGCCGTGGCGCTGCCCGGCCTGGCCCTGCTGGTGGTGGCCGCCCACCTGGTGACCCACCGTGACGGCGTGCTGGTCGGCATGGACGTCGCGACGCAGTTCATCCCCTGGTACGGGTGGCTGGGGGAGCAGTTGGCGACCGGGGCGATCCCGCAGTGGAACCCCAGTGTGTTCGCCGGCATGCCGTCGGCCGGCGATCCGCTGTCGGGCTGGGGCTACCTCCCGGTGATGCTGCCGTTCGGGCTCCTCGATCTCGCCCCCGCGGTGCACATCTACCTCATCGCGCAGTTGCTGCTGATCGCAGTGGGAACCTACGTGCTGGCGCGTTCGTTGCGGCTCCCGGTGGCCGCAGCGGTCGCGGCCGCCGTCACGGCGACATTCAACGGATTCGTCTTCCAGCGCAACATGTGCTGCGTGGCGTTCGTCTCCGTCGAGGCGTGGATCCCGTGGCTGCTGCTCGGACTGGACCGCGCGCTGGTCACACGCGGTGTCCGTCGTGTCGGCGCGTGGGCGGTCGCCGGCGTCGCGCTCAGCCAGATCGCCGGCGGATGGCTCGGCCAGGGGACGCTGTACGTCCTGATCCTGGCGACCGCGTGGCTGACCGGTCGCGCGCTGCTCGCCGAGCGGCCATGGCGCGACCGGGTGCGCACGCTCGCGCTCAACGCCGGCGTGCTGACGCTCCTCGGCCTTGGCCTGTCGGCGCCCGTCGTGTGGCCACGCCTGCAGGTCAACCCCACCACCAACCTCGCGGGTGGGTACCCGGGCCAGAGCATCACGAGCTGGCACGGCGGATGGGCGCCGACCGACTGGATCGAGCTGGTGCGACCGGGCATCTGGCACGTGGGCGCACTGCCACTCGCACTCGCGGTGGTCGCGCTGTTCATCGCCCGCCGCGACCGCCTGACCTGGCTGCTCGGAGGCATCGTCGCGGGCGCGCTGATCCTCACCCTGCCTATGGTCACGCCGCTCAACGCGCCGCTGCTCGCGTTGCCCGGCGTCGACCGGGTGCTCACGCACGCCCCACAACGCGCGGTGCTGATCGCCCATCCGACCATCGCGTTGCTCGTCGGCGTGACGGTCGCCCGGTTGCGGGTGCCGCGGGTCGCGCCCCGGATGGTCGCGGTCGCGCTCATCGCCGTCCTCGCGGCAGAGCTCACGATCGCCAACGTGCTCGAGATCGGCCGCGCGCTCGAGGCGGAGCGCAACCCGGATCTGCTCCGGCGCATCGATGTCGCGAGCTTCTACGAGCCGTCCGCCGCCGGCGCGTTCCTCCAGCGGGAGAGGGATCGCGGCCGGATCGGCCGGTACGCCGCGTTCACGCCGGTCGCACGTGATGACGGGTCGGTCGTGTCCGCGTCGTACTTCTTCTTCTGGCAGTACCCGAGCGTGCAGGCGATCGAGGCCCACAACGAAGGCATGCTGCTCGGTCTCGAGCACGTCCAGGGCTACAACCCGATCCACGTCGCGCGCTTCGACGACCTGATCACGGCCGGCAACGGTCGCGGGCAGGACCACCACGTGGCCAACCTGTTCCCGGTGGCCTTCGACCGCGGCGCCTTCGATCTGCTCAACGGACGGTGGGTGGTGCTCAACCGCAGCATCGACCATCGCGACCCCGGCCTCGTCGGAGAGCGGATGGCCACATGGCCCCAGGTGTTCGCCGACCGCCGTGTGCGTGTGCTCGAGAACCCCGACGCGCTGCCGCGCACGTGGCTGGTCCACGATGCGCGCCGCGTCGCGCCCGGCGACGCGCTCGACCTGATCACCGCGGGCGACGTCGACCCGCGCACGACGGCGCTGCTGACGGGCGCACCACCGCCGTTGGACCCCGACGGGGGCGGTACCGCCGAGGTCGTCGGGAGGACCACCGACAGCCTCGACATCGCGGTCGACGCGAGCGGCGACGCATTGCTCGTCGTCTCCGAGATCCACCACCCGCTGTGGCGCGCGACGATCGACGGACGTCCCGCCGACGTGGTCGTGGTCGACGACGTGCTCCGTGGCGTCGCCGTCCCGGCCGGGCTCCACCGGATCGTCCTGCACACCGACGACGCCGTCCTGCACGTCGGCCTCGCAGTCGCCCTGGCGACCGCGCTCGCACTCGCTGCCGCGGGCGTCCACCTGGCGCACCGGGCACGGCGCGTGTGAGCCGGGGGACGGGCTGTGAGGTGGCGATCGCCGTCGTCGCCAAGGCACCGGTGCCGGGGCGCGTGAAGACGCGGATGCAGCCCGTCCTGAGCGCCGCGCAGGCAGCCGACCTCGCGGCTGCGATGCTCGCCGACGTCACCGCCGCGGCGCAGGCGACCGGCGCGCAGGTGTGGTGGTCGTACGCGGGGGACCGTGCGGTGCTCGATGCGCTGCGACCGGCCGGCGTGCTGTTGCTCGCGCAGGTCGGTGAGGGCCTGGGAGCCCGCCTCGCCCACGCGCACACCACCCTGCACGGTCGCGCGGAGCGGGTCCTGCTGGTCGGCGCGGACTGCCCGACGCTCGACGCCGCCGCACTGCGATCGGCGAGCGCGCTGCTCGACGACCACGATCTCGTGCTCGGCCCCGCCGATGACGGCGGCTACACGCTGGCGGGCACGCGCACGTCTGCGCCATCGCTGTTCACGGCGGTGCCGATGAGCACGCCGCACACGGCGGTCGACACGCTGGCCGAGGCGGAGCGCCTGGGCCTGCGCTCGGCTGTCATGACGGCGCGTCCCGACCTCGACCGCGTCGGCGACCTGCGTCACGCCCTGGCCGGCGGCTGGCTCGCGTCGGCACCCCGCACCCGCGCGATCGCCGCGGGCCTGGTGCCCGCATCGTGACCCAGGTACGTCAGGTGCGCGGCTCCCACGTCCATCGCCGTCGGGCCACCACGAACGCCGCCACGGCCCACACCGCCATCACGGCGAGGTGATCGGGGAAGAATCCCGCGCCCGGGACGGTCGGGTTGACCCCGTCCGCCACGGCGTTCGCGAAGTGCTTCAACGGAAAGATCCATCCGACGATGTCCATCCACCGCGGCAGGTCGCCGATCAGGAAGATGTCGGAGAAGAACGCCAGCGGCAGCAGGGTCGCGTTGGCTATGGCCGGGACCGCCCGGGCGGTCGGCGCGGCGGCCGCGAGTGCCAGGCCGAGCGCGGCGAAGCACGCGATGCCCACGATGACCGACGTCGCGAGGCCCGGCAGTGCCCGGGGGACCAGCTCGACGTCGTGCACGAGCACGCCGACGGTGATCGTGACGGTCAGGCTGACGAACGCCACGACGATCGCCGACGTCATGCGCCCCGTCATGAACGCCCACACCGGCAGCGGCGTGCCGTGGATGCGCTTGAGCACACCCGTGTCGCGCGCACGCGCGACGCGCTCGGCGAAGTCGGCGTACGCTGCGGTGGCAGCACCGAACACGGCGAGCACGCCCGCGAGGAACTGGGTGAGGGGCACGCCGCCGCGCGCCTCGATCTCCTGGTCGCCGAACACGACGGGCAGCAGGAGCAGCAGCATGACCGGGAAGCCGACGGTGAAGAACGCCGAGGCGGTGTCGCGCCAGAACGCACGTGTGGCGTAGCCGGTCTGCTGCGCGATCAGACCGATCACACCCGGTTGCGACCCTTGGTCGACGGGTCGCAGCACCAGCGCGGGATCAGGCGTCGGCGCAGGCCCCGCCCGCGCCGGCGTCCGTCGTCCGGCGCGCCGGCCCGCGCGTGCCGGCTCCCAGCGGAAGAAGCGCAACGCGATCAGCGCACCGGCCACCCCCCACGCCGTCATGACCGCCAGGTGGTCCCAACCGAACTGGGGGCCGGTCGAGAAGGGATCGAAGGTGTCGGCCAGCGCGTTGGCGAAGTGCTTGAGCGGGAAGAACCAGCCGAGGCGTTCCAGCCACGTCGGCAACGGGCCGATCGAGAAGATGTCGGAGATGAACGCCAGCGGCAGGATGATCGCGTTGGTCAACGCCTGCGTGGCGCCCTGGGACGGTGCGACCGTGACGACGGCCAGACCCAGGGCCGCGAAGCAGCCGATGCCGACAATGACGGTCAGCACCGCCGCCGGAGCGGTGCGCGCGATCAACTCGACACCGAAGAATGCGACGCCCACGGCGACCATCAGCGCGACCGACAGCACCGCGACCCACACGGTCGAGCCGATGCGCGCCACGAGGTACATCCACGGCGCCAGCGGCGTGCCACGCACGCGTTTGAGGATCCCGTCGTCCCGCTCGATCACGACGCCGATCGCCAGCGACGTGAACGACGCCGTCGTCGCCGCGAACGCCGCGACCGCCGGCGTGAGGAACTGCGCCACGCGCAGGCCTCCGCTGTCGGGCACCTCCTCGTTGCCGATCAGGGCCGACAGCAGCACGAGGAACACCAGCGGGAAGATGAGCGTGAAGAACGCCGCGATCGGGGAGCGCCAGAAGGTGCTGTTCTCGTAGCGCAGGAACGTCCACACCATCGCGGCCGGCGACGGGCGACCGGTCGCGACGGCCGCACCGGGGCGCGCCTCAACCGCCACTTTGCTCGCCGATCAGTCGCAGGTAGACGTCCTCGAGGGTGGGGCGGTCCAGGCGCAGGGACTCGAGCTCCACGCGCCGGGTGGCGGCCCAGGCGGTCAGCGTCGCGAGCGTGGCCGTCGGCGTCGGCGTGTGGGCGGTGATCTGGGTCCCGGCGACCAGTACGTCGACGGCGCCGAGCGTGGGCAGATCCGCCGCTCGCGCGTCGGCCGGCAGCCGGAAGCTGATCACCGCGTCCGCGGACTGTGCGTCGCGCAGCTCGTCGGGCGTGCCGAGGGCGACCAGCCGGCCCTTCGCCATCACAGCGACCCGGTCGGCGAGGTGCTGCGCCTCGTCCATGTAGTGGGTCGTCAGCAGGATGGTCCTGCCGAGCGTCTTGAGGTTGTCGACCAGTTCCCACGCCCGTCGGCGCGCCGACGGGTCGAACCCGGTCGTCGGCTCGTCGAGGAAGATGAGCTCGGGGTCGCCGACGAGCCCCAACGCGAGGTCGAGCCGGCGCCGCTGCCCGCCCGACAGCGTCTTGACGCGCGCGTCGGCCTTGTCGGCCAGGCCGACGAGCTCGATCAGCTCGTCGACCGCCCGCCGCCGCGGGTACATCCCGCGGTACAGCGTGACGAGCTCGCGGACGGTGAACTCGTCGTCGACGCCCGCCTCCTGCAGGACGATGCCGATCCGTTCGCGGAGCTCGCGACCCCCGTGCCCGGGATCGACCCCGAGGACCTCCACGCGGCCGCTGGTACGGGTGCGATGGCCCTCGAGGATCTCGACCGTCGTGGTCTTGCCCGCGCCGTTCGGCCCCAGCAGCCCGAACACCTCGCCTCGCCGCACGTCGAAGGAGATGCCGCGGACGGCCTCGACCGGGCCGTAGGACTTGCGCAGGTCGCGCACCTCGATCATGGCCAGGACGCTACGGCCCGCGCGGCGCGCTGTCGTCCCGCGCCGGAGCGATCTTGCGGGTCCCTCTGGCGGGGGACGCCAGGCGTGCGGCGGTCGGAGACAATGACGGACGTGAAGCCGCTGCCGGTAGCCGTCGCGCTCGGCGCGATCGCGACCGTCGAGACCGCGTTGCGGGCGGACGGCGCGCCGCCCGACGCGCTGCTGCTCGCGCTGGCCGCGACCCTGCCGCTCGCGCTCGTGCGCCGCCATCCGCTCGCGATCGCGGCG
>DASUUK010000087.1 GCA_036374135.1 Euzebyales bacterium | reverse complement strand
GGTGATGGGCGCGCCGACCAGGTTGCCCCACTCGGTCCACGACCCGTCGTAGTTGCGGACGTTGTCGTAGCCCAGCAGGTGCGTCAGCACGAACCACGTGTGGCTCGACCGCTCACCGATGCGGCAGTACGCGATGATCGGCTCGGACGGGTCGAGGCCCTGCCGCTCGGTGTAGATCGCGGTCAGTTCGTCCGCGTCGCGGAACGTGCCGTCGTCGTTGGCCGCGGTCTTCCACGGCACGTTGGCCGCTCCGCGGATGTGTCCACCGCGCAGCGCGCCCTCCTGCGGATAGTCGGGCATGTGCAGCTTCTCGCCCCGGTACTCCTCGGGCGAGCGGACGTCGACGAGGCGGCCGCCGGCGTCGAGCTGCGCCTCCACGTCCCGTCGGAACGCGCGGATGGTGCCGTCGTCGCGTTCCACGACCGGGTAGTCCGTCGGCGCGCGGTCGGGCTTGTCGGTCGTCAGCTCGCGGTCCTCGGCGATCCACTTCTGGCGCCCGCCGTCCATGAGCCGGACGTCGGGGTGGCCGAACAGCGAGAACACCCACAGTGCGTAGGCCGCCCACCAGTTGAAGTTGTCGCCGTAGAACACGACGGTGTGGTCCCGACCGATGCCCTTGGACGACAGCAGTTCGGCGAACGCGGCACCGTCGACGTAGTCGCGGGTCACGGTGTCCTGCAGCTCGGTGTGCCAGTCGACCTTCACCGCGCCCGGGATGTGTCCCGTGTCGTACAGCAGCACGTCCTCGTCGGACTCGACGATGACGACGTCGGGGTCGTCGAGGTGGTCGGCGACCCACGCGGTGGTGACCAGGCGTTCGGGATTGGCGAACTGCTGCAGGTCCGGGTCCGGATCGGTGGACACGGTCATCGGATCTCGGCTCCTCTGCCGGCGCGTGTGCGAAGGGGGCGTGTGCGCCACGTGCGGCGGATCTGGGGCCTGCGGACGTGGCCGGTGCCGGCGCACGCCATAGTAGGAGACCCCGGCCGGGCGACGCCGCCGATTTGCACGGTAACCATGGTGGGGACGCCGCAGAGGGCGGCTGGGACGTCAGCGACCCGGAACCGACGAGGAGCGAAGATGGGCGGCACCGAGCTGGAGGGACGGCTCGCGGCGATCGCGGACGAGTTCCGCGCCGCGCCCGACGACCTGCGCATCGAGCTGCTGCTCGAATACGCGGCCGCGGTGCCGCCGCTCCCGGACGACCTCGACAGCTCGTCGATGGAACGGGTCGTCGAGTGCCAGACACCGTTCTTCCTGCATGCCGAGGTCACGCCCGACGACCGGGTCACGATCTGGTTCGACTGCCCCCCGGAGGCTCCCACCACCCGGGCGTTCGCGGGCATCCTGGCCGACGGACTGTCGGGAGCGACGCCGGCCGAGGTCCTCGACGTGCCGACCGACCTCGCCGAACGCATGGGCCTGGGGTCGACCATCAGCCCGCTGCGGCTGCGCGGCATGCACGCCGTGGTGCACCGCCTCAAGCGCCGTGTGGCGGCAGCCGCCGACGCGGCGCGACACGCCACCGGATGACGTCCGTGTCGGCCGACCGGCCCGCGGCGCCCGGCCGACACGGTCCGGGTGATCGCGGGAACTTCGGCTCGCGCGCCCGACGGGCGTTGGCGTAGGATCGACCGACCTCGCCGGCCGCTGCTGGTGCACGAGGGTACCCAGGCCGGCGACCAGCGACCTCAGGATGCCGTATGCCCGCTGCGCCAACGCCCACCGACCGCCTCCGCAACGTCGTGCTCGTCGGGCACGGCGGAACCGGCAAGACAACGCTGGCCGAGGCCATGATCGACCTCGGCGGCAGCGGCGGCCGTGGTGGACTCCTCGATCACGAACCCGAGGAACGCGAGCGCGGCAACAGCCTCAGCCTCGCGTCGGGATGGGTCAGCTGGCGCGATCACAGGATCAACCTGCTGGACGCGCCCGGCGGCGACGACGCGATCGGCGACGCGTACCCCGCCCTGGCCGCCGCCGACGTCGCGCTGTTCGTCGTCAACGCGGCGGCGGGCGTCCAGCCCCAGCACGACCGGTTGTGGGCGGTGTGCGACGAGCTGGACCTGGCCCGGATCGTCGTGCTCAACCAGTTGGACCAGCAGCAGGCGAACTACCAGACGACGGTCGACGCGCTGCGGGAGCGTTGCGGCAAGGCGCTGGCGCCGGTCCACATGCCCATCGGCGTCGGCGCAGAGTTCAACGGTGTGATCGACCTCCTGCACTTCACCGCGGTCGTCAGGACGCCGGACGGGCGCGCAGACCAGGCGGTGCCCGATGAGAGGTGGGAGCAGGCCGAGCGCAACCGCGAGTTCCTGGTCGAGGCCATCGTCGAGCAGGACGACGATCTGCTGATGGCGTACCTCGACGGTGAGACGCCCGCGGCCGACGAGCTGGCCAAGGTCTTCGCGGCCGGGATCTCGGGCGGTGGGTTCTTCCCGGTCCTGTGCACATCGGCCGCGGCCAGCATCGGTGTGCGCATGCTCGCGGACTTCCTGGTCACCGAGGCGCCGGCGCCGCAGCCGATCACCGATCGCACCGCGGCGGTCGTCGTCAAGACGCAATCCGATCCGTACGTCGGTCGGATCAACCTGCTCCGCCTCGTCGGTGGCACGCTACGGGCCGACGACGTGCTGACGGTGCAGCGCACCGGCGACAAGGTGCGCCTGCACCAGCTGTTCCGCCTCCAGGGCGGCGACAACGAACCCGTCGTGGAGGCCGCGGCCGGTGACATCCTGGCGGTCGCCAAGCTCGACGACGTGCGCACCGGCGACGTGCTCGACGTCGATGGCACGACCGAGCCGCCGGTCGTGCCGTCCCCACCCGAGCCGTACTTCCGGATGGCGCTGCAGCCGGCCAGTGCGGGCGACGAGGACAAGATGTCAGCCGCGCTCGCGCGGATCGCCGAAGAAGACCCGGCACTGCGGCTGGTGCGCGACACCGAGACCAACCAGCTGGTCGCCAGCGTCTACGGGCCCACCCACATGGCGGTAGTGCAGTCGCGCCTGCAACGCAAGTTCGGGGTCTCCGTCGACACTGTCCCGGTCCGCATCGCGTACCGGGAGACGGTACGAGGCAGCGCCGAGGGCATCGGCAAGCACGTCAAGCAGTCCGGAGGGCACGGCCAGTACGGCATCGCCCACATCCGCGTCGAGGCGGTCGAGCGCGGAGCCGGCTTCACCTTCCACGACAACATCGTCGGTGGCGTGATCCCGCGGCAGTTCATCGGCAGCGTCGAGAAGGGCGTCGTCGACGCGATGACGAGCGGTGTCCTGGCCGGGTACCCGGTCGTCGACGTCGATGTGACGGTCTTCGACGGCAAGCACCACAGCGTGGACTCGTCCGACATGGCCTTCCAGATGGCGGGCGCACTGGGGTTCCGCGCCGCCGCCGAGGCCGCCGGACTCGTGCTGCTCGAGCCCATCGACGAGGTGCGCGTCGACGTGCCCGATGCGTTGACGGGCGACGTCATGGGCGACCTGTCGTCGCGGCGGGGCCGCATCCAGGGCAGCGGGCGCGCGGGACGGGAGCGGGCGGTCGTGGTCGCGCACGTGCCGCGCGCGGAGCTCGTCCGCTACGCCGCCGATCTGCGCAGCCTCACCAGCGGCGCCGGCGGGCTGGAGATCCGGCCGAGCCACTACGAGCAGGTACCTGACCACATCGCGGACCGCATCATCGTCGCGTCGGCGGAGGACGACTGACCGCCGCCGTCAGTCGTCCGCGGTCGTCACCATGACCGACGACGTGGCGAGACGGTGCCCCATGTACAGCAGCAGGCCCTGGCTCGCGCAGTACACGATGCCGAGCAGGATCACCAGCGCGCGCAGCACGTTGAGGCGCCGACCCAGGTCGGCGGTCGTGTCCTCGATCAGCGTCCGTGCCTCGCTGGCCGTCGCCTCGTACTGACCCAGCACCTCGTTCGCCTCGTCGAGGGTGGTGCGGACGTCGGCAATCGCGGTGGCGACCTCCTGGCCCTGCTGTCCGACGTCGCGCAGGTTGTCGCCTGCGCTGTCGATCGTGGTCGCCTGCCTGCGCAGGTCGGCGGGCAGGCCCTCGAGGTTGTCCGACAAGGCCTGGAGCGTCTCGTCGAAGGGTTCCTCGGGCTCGTAGGTGGGACCCACCGGCAGCTCGTCGAGCGCCTGGAGGGTCGAATCGATCGTGCCGCCGACCTCGATGATCGTCGGCAGCGACTGGCCGAGCGACTCGATCGACGCCGCGACGTCACCCCGCAGAAGTTGACTCGTCTGGTTGAGCAGGTCGGCGCCCTCGTCGAGCGTGCCCTTGAGCCCGCGGGACGTGTCCTCGGCGTCGGTGAGACCGTCGCCGACGACCGCGACCGAGTCCGTGGCGACGCTCAGTGACGAATCGACCGTCGTCAGGCTCTCGGCCGTCAGACCGAGCGAACGTTCGAGCAGCACGTCCAGGTCACGCAGCAGCCAGAGGCCGATCGCTGCGGCGAGGACCCCCGACAGGACACCGACGATGCCGACGGTGCGCATCACCCGGCCGAACCGGGGCAGGCCGAGGTCGCTACGCTGCCCTGGCGCGGTCGCAGTGCCGGTCACGCTGAGCTCCTCCAGGGTAGGCTGCGCATCACGTGGGCGGCTCGGCGCAGGACCTGCGGTTTCTGACCCTCGACGGCTGGGGACACGGGGCCGAAGAGACGTGCATCGGTTGTGTTCCCGTCCAATCCTTTCGTGACACTGTCCCCACAACCGACGACCAAGGATGCCATGCATGACCGACCCGACCGCGCCGCGATCGCCCGACGCGCACCACATCGTCACCGCCGAGCACCTGACGAAGCGCTTTGGCGACCAGACCGCGGTCGATGACCTGTCGATGCACGTCGACGAGGGCACGATCTTCGGGTTCATCGGTCCGAGTGGCTCCGGCAAGACCACGACCGTCCGCCTGCTGACGGGGGTGCAGACGCCGTCTGACGGCTCCGTCGTCGTGCTCGGCCGCGAACCGTCGGCGTTCACCGAGCACGAGCGCGCCCAGATCGGCTACATGCCGCAGCTGTCGGTGCTGTTCCCGCACCTGTCGATCATGGAGAACCTGCGGTTCGTCGCTTCGATCTACGGCATGCCGTGGCGCCGTCGCTCGGCGCTCAAGGAGGTGCTCGACTTCGTCGAGCTGACCGACCATCGCCGCAAGCGGCTGCGGCAGGCGTCGGGCGGCATGCAGCGGCGGCTCGCCTTGGCCGCGGCGCTCGTCAACAAGCCGCGCATGCTGTTCCTGGACGAGCCGACCGCGGGCATCGATCCGGTGCTGCGGCGCAAGTTCTGGGACCACTTCGAGTCGCTGCGCGACGAGGGCCGCACGCTGTTCGTCACCACCCAGTACGTCGGCGAGGCCGCGTACTGCGACCAGATCGGTGTGCTGCGCGAGGGGCGCCTGCTGACGGTCGACACCCCCGAGGGCCTGCGTCGGCAGGCGTTCGGCGGCGAGGTCATCGACCTCATCGTCGCCGAGCGCATCGAGCAGGACCTGATCACGCAGGTGACGCAACTGGACTACGTGGTGCACGCCCAGCGCACGCGGGTCGACGGCAAGGGCATGCGCATCACGGTCGTCGACGCCGACCGCGTCATCCCCCCGCTGCAGCGGTGGCTGGAGGAGCGGAGCATCTCGGTCGAGTCGGTCGACCGCTACCTGCCGCCGTTCGACGACGTGTTCGTCAAGCTCGTCGAGTCCGACGGCCCGACGGAGCTCAGCGGGCTGTCCGACGCGACGGACGACCTGGCGGTGTCCGAGCCCGACATCACGATCCCGCCGCCACCCGACGCGCCCGACCAGCAGACCGAGCCCGCAGGCGCACCACCCGAGCCGTTGAGCGGCATGCCCGAGGACGGCGACGACCCCGCGCGGAGGCGCTGAGATGAGACGACTCGTGCGCACGGGCGCGTTCGTCCGCAAGGAGATCATGCAGGTCCTGCGGCAGCCGGGCCTGATGCTGAGTCTCGTGCTCGGACCGTTCCTGATCCTGCTGGCGTTCGGCGGTGGGCTCCGCGAGGAGGATCCGGCGGTCAGGACGATCTTCGTCGTGCCCGAGGGCAGCGAGATCGAGCAGGAGGTGGAGCAGTTCGCCGAAGCGCAGAGTGAACGCCTGACCGTCGAGGGCGTCCAGGCCGACGAGGAGGACGCCCTCAACCGGCTCCGCCGCGGCGACGTCCAGATGGTGCTGGTGTTCCCCGACGACGCCGAGCAGACGGTGCGCGCCAACCAGCAGGCGCAGGTCAACGTCTACCACGACCAGATCGATCCCCTCGAGACCCAGGCGATCCAGCTGTTCACCCGGACGGGCGTCGACGAGGTCAACAAGCAGGTCCTGCGGGAACTGGTGCGCAGCGGGCAGTCCGAGTCGGATGAACTCCAGCAGCGGCTCGATGCGGCGACGACCAGCGTGAACGCGCTCGACGAGCAGCTCGCGGCCGGTGGCGAGGCGGATCAGGAGCTCCAGGTGGCGCAGGGGGACCTGGCCGGCCTCGCGCTCGCGCTGGGACCGTCCCTGGCTGTGCTGGGCGGCATCGAGCAGACGGCGGGACCGGGTGACACCGCCGCACTCGTCGAGGCGTACACGTCACTGAACGATAGCTCGGACGCGCTGAACCAGTCGTCGGACGCGTCATCGGTGGACCGCCAGCAGGTGTCCCAGCTGTCCAGCGACCTGGAGACCCTCGACGCCGAGCTCGAGACGTTCCAGGCGCTCAGCCCGGAGGTCATCGTCAGCCCTTTCGAGGGGACGACGGAGCGCGTCGCCGGCGATGACGTGCAACTGGTCGCGTTCTACGCGCCTGCCGTGCTCGCGCTGCTCGTCCAGCACATGGTCGTGACGTTCGTCGGCCTGTCGATCGTCCGCGAGCGTGAGCTCGGCACGAACGAGCTGTTCCGTGCGGCGCCCGTCACCGCCGCCGAGATGGTGATCGGCAAGTACATCGCCTTCACGCTGATGGGCACCGTGATCGCCGCCGCCCTGGCTGCGGGCCTGATCTACGGCCTCGGCGTACCCATGGTCGGCTCCTGGTGGGTGGTCGTGGTCACGATCGGCCTGCTGCTGCTGGCGTCCACCGGCCTGGGCTTCCTGCTCGCGCTCGCCGCCGGCAGCGACAGCCAGGCCGTCCAGTACGCCATGCTCGTCCTGCTGGCGAGCATCTTCTTCAGCGGCTTCCTGCTGAGCCTCGAGCGGTTCCGGCCCGCCCTCGTCTGGTTGGCGCGCGTGCTGCCGGTGACCAGCGGGGTCGTGCTGCTCCGCGACGCGATGCTGCGGGGCCAGCTGATCCAGCCGCTGTACCTGCCACTGCTGTCCGTGCTCGCGGTCATCCTGTTCGTCGCATCCTGGCGGCTGTTCCGGCGGCGGCTGTACGCCGGGTGACGGTCCGCGGCGCCGGAGCGCTGCCACGCCATAAGCTGGCAGGCAGGCGAGGAGCGCTCCAGTGGTCGACATCACCCTCGATGACGTGCACGTCGGGTTCACGACCGAGCAGGGCGACGAACGTGTCGCCGCGCTCGACGGGCTGACGCTGCACGTACGGTCCGGTGAGCTGCTGACGCTCGTCGGTCCGTCCGGCTCGGGCAAGTCGACGGTGCTGCGCACGATCGCCGGGCTCGAGACCCCGCGCAGCGGGACGGTCGCCATCGACGGGACGGTGGTCAACAAGGCGTCGGTGCGCGACCGCGACGTCGCGTTGGTCGCGCAGTACGACACCCTGCTGCCGCACCTGACCGTCGAGGACAACCTGGGATTCCCGCTGCGGTTGCGGCGGGTGTCGGCCGAGGAGACGTCCCGTCGCGTCGGCGCGGAGGCGCGGACCCTGGGGCTGTGGGCGAAGCTGCGCCGTCGCCCACGGCAGCTGTCGACCGGTGAGCGGCAGAAGGCCGCGCTCGGACGCGCGACGACCCGTCGGCCGCGCGCCTACCTGTTCGACGAGCCGCTGGCGGGCCTGGACGCCGGCGAGCGTGGCCGAGTTCGGCGGGAGCTCCGGCAGCTGCAGCGCGGCATGGGCGTGACGTCGATCTACGTCACGCACGATCAGCGCGACGCCATGGCGCTCGGCGACCGCGTGGCCGTCATGTCACGGGGGCGCGTCGTCCAGGTCGACGAACCGATGCGCGTGTGGTCGAGCCCGGCCAACCTGTTCGTCGCACGGTTCTTCGGGAACCCGCCGCTCGGTGTGCTGCAGGGCCGGCTGCACGATGACGGCACGACCGCGTGGGTCGATGTCGCCGGCACCGCCCTGCGCCTGCACCCAGACCAGCGCCGCACGGTGCTGCGCCGTAGGACGGGCCCGCGGATCGCAGTGGGTGTGCGGGCGGCCGCCGTGCGACTCGTCGGCGACGAGCCAACGGCGGGGGACCCCTGGCTGCGTCGGCTGCCGGTGACCGTCTCCGCCGTCGAACCGCTCGGCGCGTCGACGGTCGTCGCGGCGCACCCGTCGGGCGCGGCCGAGACCGCCGGCGTCGTCTACACGACCATCGCGCCCACCCGCTCGGTGCGTCGTGGCGAGCAGGCCACGGCCGAGATCGACCTGCGCGAGAGCTTCGTCTTCGACGTCACGACAGGCGAGCGGTTGCTGCCCGACCTGGTCAGCTCGACGTGACCGGCGCCGGCCGAGGCCCTGCGACAGGCGCCCGGCCGGAGCGGTGAGAGGTGCGAGCGGCAGCCGGCCTACAGGAGGCCGAGCTTGGCGGCGCAGGACGGCCAGGCACCCCAGCCCTGCTGGGCCTGGAGCATCTCACCCCGCCTGATCTGCTCCTCGCGGCTGTGTTCGTGCGGGTAGCTGCTGCCACCGACCGCCTGCCACGACGACAGGCTGAACTGCAGGCCGCCGTAGTAGCCGTTGCCGGTGTTGATCGACCAGTTGCCACCCGACTCGCACTGCGCCAGGCTGTCCCACACGCTGCCCGACGGCACCGCCGGAGCGGCCGGCGCAGGATCCGGTTCCGGCTGGGGCGCCGGCGCGGCCTCCTGCTCGGGCTCCGCGGCCTGGGCGGTCTCGACCTCCGGTTCGGGCTCGGGCTCCGGCTCGGGGGGCGGTTCCGGCAGCGCCCGAGGGCGCAGCGTGGTACCGCACGCGGGGATGCGGATCGTGATGCCCGCACGCTCCAGCCAGGTCGCATTCAACTGCGGGTTCGCGTCCCAGAGCCGCTTGTACGCCATGTCACCCTTGAACCCGTAGTCCCAGGCGATCTGCTGCAGGCCCTCTCCGTAGCTGACCTTGTGGACGATCGACTCGCCGCCCGGCGTCCAGAGGTGGCTGGCGCCCGTGGGCATGCTGTCAAGCTGGCATGGGCCCTGCCGCACCGTGTAGTGCTTGCCACCCTTGCCGTTGTTGCCCTTCGCGGCCTGTGCCGGTACGGCCGGCACCACGACGATCGTGAGTGCGCACGCGAGGGCCAGCACGACCGACGCGGCGCGCCTGTTGCTGCGCATTGCCATCGTTCCTCGATGCTCCGACGCCGCCGCACGAGCGACGGCTGCACTTGGTGCTCCGGGCGTGGCGGCGTCACGTCCACCGCCCGCATCGACTCAGCCTGCGACGGTACTCACGATGCGCACGCATGCAGACGGGAGGACCTGTCCGTTCGCACACGATTCGGCGTGATCCAAAAATTTCGGCGTCCGGGCGTGAAGAGTGCGGGATCGGGCACGAGAGTGGACGTGGGCCGCCAGTGGTAGGGGCCCGCCGTCGATGTGTCCGGGGTCAGGCGTCCCCGTCTGCGTCGGCTGGTGACGATGTCGGCATGGGGGTACGACATGACGCATGTGGTGGAGGCGTGGCTGAGCGCCGCCGCCGGATCAGTCGATCCGGGTCGCCGGCCATGACGACGGCGAGCCACACCCTCGAGATCACGGACGCGCTGCGCCGCTGGTTCCCGAACCTGCGCACCTTCCTGCCGGGTCAGCGGGAGGCGTTGGAGGGTGTGCTCGACGGTCGCGACGTCATCGCGGTGCTGCCGACAGGCGGAGGCAAGACGCTGGTCTTCCAGCTCGCCGGCCTGCTGCTCGAGGGCACCACCGTGGTCGCCACGCCGCTGCTCGCGTTGATGCACGACCAGGTGCGCCGCCTGCGCGCCGACAGCCACCTGCCCGTCGCGGCGCTGTCGGGCAGCCTGCGCGGACACGAACGTGAGGACGTGCTCGCCCGCCTGGCGGCCGGCGACTACGGGTTCGTGTTCTCCACACCCGAGCAGCTGTCGCGGGCCGATGTCCGCGCCGCCCTCGCCGCGTGCCCGATCGACCTGTTCTGCGTCGACGAGGCGCACTGCATCTCGGAGTGGGGTTTCGACTTCCGACCCGCGTACCGCGAACTGTCGGCCGCGAAGGAGGCGATGGGCACGCCGCCGGTCCTCGCGCTGACCGCGACCGCGCCGGAGACCGTCCGTCGGGATGTCGCGCGGGAGCTCGACCTGTGCGAGCCGCTGGTCGTCGCGCGGGGCTTCGACCGCCCGAACCTGCACTTCACCGTCGTGCGCGTCACCGACCCGGACCGCCGAGAGCGGCAGCTCGACGCGTTGCTCGACGAGGTCGACACGCCCGCCGTCGTGTACTGCACGACCCGTCGCGAGGCCGAGGAGACCGCGCTCGCCCTGCTCGACCTCGGCACCAGCCGGGCCAGGCCGCGCCGGCTGCGGGTCGGCCATTACCACGGTGGGATGGACCGCCACACGCGCGAGAGCGTGCAGAACGCGTTCCTGTCCGACGATCTCGACGTGCTGTGCGCGACCAGCGCGTTCGGGATGGGCATCGACAAACCCGACATCCGGACCGTGATCCATCACACGATGCCCGACTCGATCGAGTCGTACTGGCAGGAGGCCGGTCGCGCCGGCCGCGACGGCTCCGCGGCGGACTGCGTCATGATGTTCCGCCCGGAGGATCGCGCGGCCCACGAGCACCTCCACCGCCGCAGCCGGCCATCGGAGGCGACGATGGCCAAGATGCTGCACGTCGCCAGCCGGGTCGACCACGCCACTCCCACGGCGGAGGTCGTCACCCGGATCTGCGAGGTCGCCGAGGTCGCCCGCTCGGGCGCGGTATCGCTCATCGAGGACCTGGACCGCTTCGGGTACCTGACCCAGTTCAAGACCGGCATCCGCTGGCGGGGCGAGCCGCGGCAGGCGATGGACGAGCTGGCGCACCACCATGAGCGGCAGGTCGAGATCGAGTGGTCGCGGCTGGACATGGTCGCCGGCTACGCGGAGTCCAACGGGTGCCGTCGGCGGTTCCTGCTCAACTACCTTGGCGACGAGTACCCCGCGGAGCTGTGCCTGCGGTGTGACAACTGCCTGCGCATCGCGGGGAGCCGGACGTTCGACGACTGGGATCCCGATGCGGAGGCCACCCGGCTGAGCGCATCGCGCGGTGGACCGTTCACCCCGGGGGAGCTGGTCGTGCACACCGAGTGGGGTGAAGGGACCGTGCAGCGGATCGAGGGCGAGGTCATCGTCGTTCGCTTCGATGCCGTCGGGTACCGGTCGATGCACACGCCGACCGTGATGGAGCGCGGCCTGCTGCGTTCGGCCTGACCGCCGCCGCAGCCGCCCGACACCGGCGGAACCGGCGTGCTGTGGAGGCGACCGTGCTGTCGGCTCTAGCATTGACGCCCGGACGACAAGGAGGCCAGGTGGGCGCGGCACAGCGGACCGGGCACGCCACGGCGACCGATCGCGCGTTCCGCCTGCCGCCGCGGGCGCCCGACGGCCGGTTCGTCGCCATTCCGACCGCCGACGCCGCCGGCAAGCACCTGGACGCTCCGGGGCTGTACGTCAACCGCGAGCTGTCGTGGCTCGAGTTCAACCGCCGGGTGCTCGCGCTGGCCTCCGACGCCTCGATCCCCCTGCTCGAGCGCCTGCGGTACATCGCGATCTTCCACGCGAACCTGGACGAGTTCTTCATGGTGCGCGTGGCGGGGTTGAAGCGCCAGGTGCGGGCCGGGGTCACCGAGCTGACGACCGACGGGCGCACGCCCGCCGAGCAGCTGGAGGCGATCGCGACCCGCCTGCGCCCGATGCTGTCGACCGCGACGACGACGCTGCACGAGCAGTTGCTCCGCCTGCTGCGCCGCCACGGCGTGGGCGTCGTGTCGATGGCCGACCTCGACGACCGTCAGCGCGCGGCGGCCACGGCGTACTTCGAGGACGAGGTCTTCCCGGTGCTGACCCCGCTGGCGGTCGATCCCGGGCATCCGTTCCCGTACATCTCGAACCTGTCGATCTCGCTCGCCGTCGACGTCGCCGACCCGCAGCGCGGCACCACCCAGTTCGCACGCGTGAAGGTCCCCAGGGTGCTGCCCCGCTTCGTCCCGCTCGACGGCCACACGACCTTCGTCCCGCTCGAGGAACTGATCCGCGATCGGCTGGACCACCTGTTCACCGGGCTCGAGGTGCGGGCGGCGCACACGTTCCGCGTGACGCGCAACGCTGACCTCGAGCTCGCGGAGGACGGCGCCGACGATCTGCTGATGGCCATCGAGGAGGAGCTGCGCAGGCGACGGTTCGGCGCCGTGGTCCGTCTGGAGGTCGACAGCGCCGTGCCTGACACCGTCACGGCCCTGCTGCAGGACGAACTCGACGTCGACGACAGCGACACGTACCGCATCAGCGGGCTGCTGGGCTGTGAGGACCTCATGCAGCTGGCGGACCTGGACCGTTCCCGCCTGCGTTGGCGGACCTCGCACGCCGTCGGCAGTCCGCGCCTGCGCCACACGGCCGGTGGGGGTCCGCCGGACATCTTCGCCGCCATACGCGACCGCGATCTGCTGGTCCACCACCCGTACCACAGCTTCTCGCGCTCGGTCGAGCGCCTGTTGGCCCAGGCGGCCGAGGATCCCGACGTCCTGGCGATCAAGCAGACGCTGTACCGGACGTCGGGCGACTCCCCCATCGTCGATGCGCTGGTCCACGCGGCGGAGCGGGGCAAGCAGGTCGTCGCACTGGTCGAGATCACGGCGCGGTTCGACGAGGAGGCCAACATCATCTGGGCGCGCACGATGGAGAGCGCGGGCGTCCACGTCGTGTACGGGCTGGTCGGCCTCAAGACCCACGCGAAGATCGCACTCGTGGTGCGCCGCGAACGCGAAGGGATCCGCCGTTACGTGCACGTGGGGACCGGCAACTACAACCCCCGCACGGCACGGTCCTACACGGACCTGGGTCTGCTCAGCTGCGATCCCGCCCTGGGCGCCGATCTGACCGAGCTGTTCAACGTGCTGACTGGATACGGTCGACAGGTCCGCTTCCGCAAGCTGGTGGTCGCGCCGTGGCGGATGCGCGAGCGCATCACCGCGCTCATCGATCGGGAGATCGACGCGCAGCGCTCCGGCATCCGGCCAGGCCGCATCCGCATGCAGGTCAACGCGGTGACCGATCCGCAGATGATCGCGTCGCTGTACCGGGCGTCACGGGCCGGCGTGCACGTCGATCTGGTGATCCGGGGCATCTGCGGGCTGCGTCCGGACATCTCCGGTGTGAGCGAGAACATCACGGTGCGGTCGGTCCTCGGGCGGTTCCTCGAGCACGCCCGCATCCTGGAGTTCGGGGACGAGGACGTGTTCATCGGCTCGGCCGACCTCATGCCGCGCAACCTCGACCGCCGTGTCGAGACGCTGGTGCCGATCGACGATCCCGCGCTGCGCGGGCAATTGCGGGAGGTCCTCGATCTGCTGCTGGCGGACAACACGATGGCGTGGCGCCTGCACCCGGGTGGAACGTGGTCGCGCGTGCGCCCCCGCACCGGTGAGGCCTCGTGCGTCGCCCAGGAAGAACTGCTGCGCCGCGCCCGACCTGTCGCGGCGGAGTAGCCCCGACCGTGTGGCCGTTGCGCGTGCTGGTGCCAGTGCTCGTGGCGGCACAGCTCATGGGGTGCACGCCGCCGGCACCGATCGACGATCCCGCACCGGACACCGTGGTCGCAACCGATGGCGCCGACGCGGGCGAGGTCGTCGACCGACGTCCGGTGACCGGTGGCGTCGCGCGGGTGGCGGTCGCGTCCGAACCAACGACGCTCAACCCGTGGTCCGCGCCACGGGGCGACGGGGCGCGGACGATCGCGGACGCGACGCTCGTCACCCTGTGGCGGACCCGTGGAGACGGGAGCGTGGAACCGTGGCTGCTGGCAGGCGAGCCGATCACCAGCGGCGGCGTGGACGGCGCACCACTGACCGTCGTCTACGACGTGCGCAGCGACGCCCGCTGGAGCGACGGGTCGCCCATCGACGGAGACGATCTGCTCGCGACCATCGCTCATTGCCGCCGTCTGCCCGCCGCCCTGCGTCCCGGCGAGCCGTGCGAGGCGGTCGATCTGGAGGCCTCGTTCGCCGAGGGCCGCCGAGCCACGGTCGTGTTCGCCCGCGCGGTCGGGACCTGGCGGGCGTTGCTGGCGCGCATGCCGGTGCTGCCGGCGCATGTGCTCGGCGACGGCGATCGCCGGTCCTCCTGGCGCCGCAGCATGCCCGTCACGTCGGGGCCGTTCCGCTTCGAATCGTGGACGCCCGGGGAGCGACTCGTCCTGGTGCGCAACGAGCAGTGGTGGGGCGACGTGGCGCTCAGCCGTCTCGAGATCGTGTTCAACGCACCCCCGACCGTCGCCGCGGCCGCGGACGGCCGCATCGACGTCGCCCTCGTCGACCCGACCATCGGCAACCTCGAGCGTGCCCGCGCCGACCGGGGACTGCGGGCCGTTGTCACGTCCGACGCCGCCGTGGACGTGCTCGACTTCAACCTGGCCTCGCCCCGCGTGGCGCGCGCAGCGACGCGGCGCGCGGTGGCCGCCGAGATCGATCGCGCCACCCTCGTCGAGGAGGTCGTCGCGCCGGTGGCACCGCGCACGGCCACCACGGACGGCCTGCTGGGCGCGGACGACCCCGACGGTCCCGCGAGCACCGACGCGCCGTCCACCGGGCCATCCCCCTCGCCGCAGGCGTGCGGCACCGTCGACGGGATGTTCGTGTGCGATGGCGAACCGCTGACGTTGCGACTACGCACCGGGGGTTCATGGCGCCTGCGGCTGGCCGGTGAGTACATCGCGACGCAGTTGGAGGCGGCCGGGATCAGCATCGTGCAGGCCGGTGATGCGAACGCGTGGGATCTGCGCGTGGCGACGGTCGACGTCAGCGCTGATCCGGTCGCGGGCGGCACCCGGTGGCGATGTGACGGTGACGCCAACACGCAGGCGTACTGCAACAGCACCTTCGACGGACTGCTCGACCAGGCCCAGCGGACGTCCGACGACAGTGAACGCGCGGAGGTCGTGACGGAGGCCGACCTGGTACTCGCACACGATCGACCGACGCTCCCGCTGTATGCGCCTCCCAGGATGCTCGTGCACACCACACGCATGCGCGGACCCCGGGTGCACGCCCACGCGCCCGGGCCGTTGTGGAACGTCGAGGACTGGGCGCGTATGACCACGGGGGACGACTAGCGGCTTCGTACGCCGCTGATCCGACGGGCGACCGACAGCCCTGCGGACAGCCGCCCGCAGCGGCAACTAGCGGCCTCGTACACCGCTGACCAGCAACAAGGCCTTGGTCGAGCGTTACCGTCGGGTAGAGTTACTATCAGTGTCACAGGAGTCCGCCCGACCGCGGTGGCCTCCGTTCACGGTACCTATTAGGAGGCATCATGCGGATACGAGGTCGAACGCAGCGCTGGGTGCTGCTGCTGGCCGTGCTGGCATTGCTCGCTGCGGCATGCGGTGGAGCCGAGGAGACCGGTGGAGGTGAGGAGGCCGAGGGCGGTGGCGGTAGTGAGGCTACCGAGGGCGAAGAGGCCGCGGGCGGCGGCGAGTTCTCGGTCGAGATCTGCGAGCCCGAGCACCTCTTCCCGCCGGCCAACGTGACCGAGACGTGCGGCGCCGAGGTGCTCAACGCGCTGTACGCGCCGCTCGTCTCGCTCGACCTCGAGACGTCTGAAGCCGTCTGGGGCGACGAAGCGCCCAGGGCCGTCGCAGCGGACGTCACGACCGAGGACCAGCAGACGTGGACGATCACGCTGAAGGACGGGTGGACGTTCCACGACGGCACGCCCGTCACTGCCCAGTCCTACGTCGACGCGTGGAACTTCGGCGCCGCGAACGCCGAGTACACCGGCAACTACTTCTTCGACTTCATCGAGGGCAAGGAGGAGATCGCCGGATCCGGTGGCTCCGAGGGCTCCGGCGAGCCCGGCGAGATGAGCGGTCTGAGCGTCGTCGACGACCAGACCTTCGAGGTCAC
>DASUUK010000086.1 GCA_036374135.1 Euzebyales bacterium | reverse complement strand
CCGACGGCTCCGACGGCGAACCACTCCGACCGTGGCGGCGTCACCGGCACCGTGCGTTGTCCCGCCGCCGCCGTCTCCTCGGCTTCCTCGTCGGCGCCGCTGGCACCACGGCGCTGAGCGCGTTCCTGGTCCCCTCCCAGCGGGGACTCGAGCTGGCGAGCGTGATGCTGCTCTACCTCGGACTCGCCGTCATCGCGTCGGCGGTCGGCGGATTGGGCGCCGGGCTCAGCACCGCCGTGGCGGGCGTCGCCATCCCACCAACTACTTCTTCACCGACCCTGCGGACGTGGGTGGTGGCCGACGCCCGTGTGTTCCTGGCCCTCATCGTCTTCGTCGCAGTGAGCGTGATCGTCAGCGTGCTGGTTGACATCGCCGCCCGACGAGCCGCCGAGGCGACCCGCGCGACATCGCAGGCCGCTGCGCTCAGCGACCTGCCGAGGATCCTCCTAGACGACGACCGACCGCTGGACGGCTGGTCGACCACATCAAGACGGCGCTGCAGCTGAACGGCGTCGCCCTGCTTCGCGGTGATGCCCAGAGGGGGTGGACGATCGAGGCCACATCCGGTGCCGATCCACCACCGGCACCCGAGCACGGGTCGGACACGATCCCGGTCCCGCCGGACCACCTGCTCGTCAGCGACGGACCCCGTACGCTCGCGCGCGACCGCAGGGTGCTCGCCGCGTTCGCCGCGCAGATCGGTGTCGCGCTCGAGAGCCGGACCCTGGCGCGCGCCGCCGCCAGCGCCGGGCAGCTGCAGCAGGCCAACGAGCTGCGGACCGCCCGCTCGCCGCGGTATCGCACGACCTGCGGACGCCGCTCGCGGCGATGAAAGCGGCCGCCACGAGCCTCCAGCAGACTGACGTCCACCTGAAAGAAGACGACCGCGACGAGTTCGTCCAGACGATCGTCGACGAGACGGATCGCCTCAACGTTCTCGTCGGCAACCTGCTCGACATGAGCCGCATCCACAGCGGCGCGCTCGACCCGGTGACCGAGCCGATCGGGCTCGACGAGGTCGTGCCCGCCGCCGTGCGATCACTCGGACACCACCACACGAGGGTCGAGATCAGCGTTCCCGAGTCGCTGCCTCGGGTCGACACCGACCCAGGACTGCTCGAGCGCAACGTGGCCAACCTGCTGGCGAACGCGATCCAGTGGCCGCCGCCGGGCACCCTGGTCCGCGTCGTTGCCGGAGACGTCCCGGGAGGCGTGGATCTACGTGTCGTCGACCGCGGTCCGGGGATTGCCCCCGCCGACCGGGACAGCGTGTTCGAGCCGTTCCAGCGCACCGGCGACACCACTCCACCGACGGGATCGGATTGGGCCCTCGCAGTCGCGCGCGGGTTCGCCGACGCCATCGACGCGTGGCTCAGCATCGACGACACACCCGGGGGCGGCACCACGATGGTGCTCCACCTGCCAACGACGACGCGTGCCGAGGGACCTGCCGGACCGCCGGACGCCGAACGTCCACAGCGTGCACGGCACCCGATGTCCACGCGCGACCGGGGCAGGGCATGACCACGTCGAAGGTCCTCGTCGTCGACGACGAACCACAGCTGTTGCGCGCGCTCGACATCAACCTGCGCATCCGCGACTACGACGTCGTGCTCGCCGGGACCGGCGAGGAGGCGCTGCGTCAGGCTGCGCGGTAGCGACCCGACCTTGTGATCCTGGACCTCGGCCTACCGGGCATCGACGGCGTCGACGTCATCAAGGGGCTTCGGGCTGGACCGACGTCCCGATCATTGTGCTGACCGTGCGCGACATCGACTCCGGAAGGTCCGCGCGCTCGACGCCGGCGCCGACGACTACGTCACCAAGCCGTTCGGCCTCGACGAGCTCCTCGCTCGGGTCCGCGCTGCGCTCCGGCGCTCGGCGGTGCACGTCGCCGACGAGCCTGTTGTGCGCACGCCTGCGTTCACCGTCGATCTGCCTCCAGGCAGTCACGACACCGGCCGGCACCACCCGGCTGACGCCGACGGAGTGGCTGATCGTCGAGACGCTCGTCCGCAACGAGTCTCGGATCGTCACCCACCGTCAACTGCTCGAACAGATATGGGGCCCCACAGCGACCTACGACACCAACCTGCTCCGCGTCCACCTTGCGCACATCCGCCGAAAGCTGGAACCCGATCCGCGCCGGCCGCGGTACTTCCACACGGATGCCGGGATGGGGTACCGGTTCGTTTCGGGACAGGTGGATGTTCCGATGACGGGACTGGGACGCGACATTGATCTGGGCGCGACCAGCCGGCACCGCCGCACCGTACGCGCCACAGTGTTCGCGCTGCCATCCACGCGGGCCTCACGCTGACGGGCGTTCGGGGTTGTCGGGGTATCGATTCGGGTGCGGCTCTTCTGGAGGGACGTCAGGCGGCTTGGGGGATGGCGTTGTTGGCGTAGCGTTGCGTGTGGTTTCGGCGCTGTTCCTGGGCGCGGTGGTAGCGCCAGTAGTCGTCGAAGTCGCCGTTGCTGTGGATGGCTCGCAGTTTGAGGACGGCTTCGGCGCCGTGTAGGCCCCATCGTGCGCCGGTGAGATCCATGCGGTCGGCGACGAGGTGGCGGCA
>DASUUK010000085.1 GCA_036374135.1 Euzebyales bacterium | reverse complement strand
GAAGGGTACTTGGCGGCTGTGACGCCGACGGGGAATCGCTCGACGGGTTGCGGGCGTCGCGGAAGGTCCCAGGGTTCGACCTCGCGTTCCGCGCGCCGAAGAGCGTGTCGCTGTTGTGGGTGCTCGGGGGCAGCGACATCGCATCCGAGTGCGTGACGCCCATGACGCTGCCGTGGCTGCGACGCTGGCGTATCTCGAGGAGCATGCGGGGTGGTCGCGGCGCGGCGCAGGCGGCCGTCACGCGGTCAGGGGCCGCGGATTCGTCGCGGCGGCGTTCCGGCACCGCGCGTACCCGAGGCTTTGAACGAGGGCGCCCGCTCACTCCTTCGTCACTGCGGCTGGCTTCTTCGTGTCGTTCGTGCTCAGTGGTGGCTAGCCGCACGGGGGCGCGGCCGCGCCTCGCTGGCGGCGACCATCCCATGACGCGGGTGACCGGGGGCAGGCCCTGGCGATCACCGTGCGCGGGTGCCAGTCAAGGTGGCTGGTGCGGGTGTGACGGGTGGGTGGGTGGCGCCATGTGCGGCGTGCAGGAGTGCGTAAGCGGCGTTGTCGGGGGGTGTGTGCCAGTGGGCGGCGATGTGCCCGTCGGGTCGCAGCAGCACGGCGCCGCCGGCGTTGATGTTGATGGTGTGCGCGGTGGCGGCGTCCAGCGTGTGGACGATGATCGGCGCGTCTGTGGAGGTCGTCGCTGTGGCCTGTTGCCAGGCGGCGCTGTGGGGTCCGGTGAGCAGCGTGTAGCCGGGGCCGATCAGGTCGAGGGTCGACCGCCGTGGGCGGGTGTCCGGCAGCCAGGCGTGTGTGACGCGGCCGTTGAGGTCATCGGCGAGGTACTGCGCCGCTGGTCGTTCCATCTCGGTGGCCGATCGCAGCGCGTTGCGTGCGCCGATCGGCCAGCGTTCGGTGTGGTAGGTGTCGAGCAGTTCGCTGTCGGCCCAGCCGCGACACACCCAGGCGAGCTTCCAGCCCAGGTCGTGGCCGTCGTGGATCGCAGTGTTCATGCCCGTGCCCCCGCGCGGGGTGATCCGGTGTGCGGCGTCGCCGACGAGGAACGCACGGTGCGCGCGGTAGCGTTCGGCGATGAGGCTGGCGAACGAGAACGCGCCAACGGCGAGGATGTGCGGGTGCAGGTCGGCCACGCCGGTGGCGGTCCGCAGGCGCCGGGTGATGCGTTCGTGGGTGTGGTCGGCGATGGTTTCGCGGTCGGGGTCCCATGACCACGCGTACAGCCAGCGGTCGGTGGTGCCGGCTGCGACGAACAGCCCTGGCGCGGCGGGGTGGGTGATCGGGTAGATCGCGTGGCGACGGTCACCGACGACCGGCCACAGCGGTGCCCTGAACAGCACGGTGACGATCTCGTCGAGCCGTTCGCTGCCGTGCATCGGGACGCCGATGATGGTCCGGACGGTGCTGTGGGCGCCGTCGGCGCCGATGATGAAGCGCGAACGAACCAGCGTCGTGGTGGCTGTGTCCGCCTCACGCAGGATGGCGGTCACGCCGTCGTCGTCCTGGTCGAAGGCGACCAGTTCCGTGCCGAACCGCACATCGGTGCCGTCGAAGGTTTGCAGGTGACGCACGAGGACGGGTTCCAGGTGGTCCTGTGGTGCCACCGCGGGACCGGTAGGGCTCACCGCGGCCGCCTGTTTGGGTGTCGGGAAGCCGAATGACTCCTCCCGCCCGTGCTGGGAGGCGAGGGTCTCGGTAACCCACGCCGTCGCCTCCACCTCGACAGCGCCCGTGCGGACGTCGTCCTCCAACCCCCACGAGCGGATCAACTCCATAGTGCGGGTGCTGATCGCGGTGGCCCGTGGCAACGTCGACGTGCCGGCGCGGCGATCGATGAGCAGTGACCCGACGCCGTTGTTCGCCAGCGTGATCGCGGCGGCGAGGCCGGCCGGGCCGGCACCGACGATGAGCACGGGCACGGAGCGGACGTCGGTGTCGGGTTCGTGGTGGGATTGCATGATGGGCCTCCTTTGGGCCGATCCAGGTGACCTCGTCATCTGGCGGAGCGTCCGCGACAGGGTCTGCTATCGCGTCCAGGGCGTGATCCGTACGCGCTACGGAGTTAGTCGACCGGCGTGTCGTGCGTGAGCTGCGCGCGGTTGCCGGCGCCGGTCTTGGCCAGCAGGTTGGCGACGTGGGTCTCGACAGTGCGCCGTGACAGGAACAGCCGCTCGGCGACCTCGGCGTTGGTCAGGCCCTGCGCGACCAGCACGAGCACGTCCATCTCCCGACTGGTCACGCCGACTGACCGCAGATGCGCCGGCACCGCGCTGTCGCCGCGGCCGCGGCGTGGAACGGGCGCACCAGCGACGCGCAGCAGATCCCGGCAGATGCGGACGAGCTGCGCAGGACGCCCGTCGCTGACGTCTGCGAGGAGCGCGCGGAGGCCACCGATCGGGTCACCCCATCCGTCGGCGAGCGCGGCTTCGAGCACCATTACGCGCAGGAGTCGACGCCACCAGTGCTGCTCAGCTAGGAGGCGGTCGGCCTCGTCGGCGAGTTCGACCGCACGCTCGGGTGATCCGCCGCGTGCGGCGGCGACCGCGTCGGCGTAGCGCAGTGCCGCGCGGTTCGTCGAGCGCAGCACGGCTGGAGCCGCGCGGAGCCCGTCACGCGCCTGGGTGTCACGGTCAGACAGCACCGTGCGCACGACCACCCACAGACCCCAGTAGACGGTGGGGTGCGCGCTGGCGTGGCCTTCGACCACGGCGATTCCCTCATCGAGGAGGTCACGCGCCAGGGTCAGGTCGTGGGCGAGCAGCGGGGGTAGGGCGCGGATGCAGCTGGAGAGCGCAATGACGTCGGGGGCGTCGGGTGCCAGCTCGCGGGCCCTGGTCACGCAGGCGTCGGTGTCGCCGGTCCGGCCAGCCTCCGCGTGACCGGCGGCGACCCACAACAGCGCCATCGCCTGCAGCCACGTGAGGTCCAGCTGACCTGCCAGGTCTGCGCTTCGCTGCGCCAGAGCGAGCGCGTCGTCGGGTCCGGCGACGAGTACCCGCCAGTCTGCGAGCAGCAGGTCGATGCTCGCCACCGCCGCGAGCATGCCCGCGTCGATCGCCAGGTCGCGCACCCCAGACAGTTCTTCAGCGACGTCCTGGTCCAGGAACTGCACCATCGTCAACGCAAGCAGCGCGCTGACGCGGGCGGCCACCAGTCCGTGCTCGTCTGCGACCTGGGCGGCGCGCCGGTATGCCTGTTCGGCGATCGCCGTGTCGTGCAGCTGTGCGCAGCGCCCCACGACCTCCAGCGCTGCGCACACCACCTCAGGGGCGTCCGAGCGTTCGGCCAGGCGCACGGCCCGTTCGGCGCGGCTGGCCGCCTCGCCGATCCGACCGGCACCGAACGCGGCGTCAGCAGCAATCGCTTCGATGCGGGGATCATCAAGCCGACCCGCACGTGCGGCATACTGTTGTGCACGGTCCCACGCACCCGCCGCGACCGCCGCCCGCGCCAGCTCCAGACACAACAGGGCGTGCGCGTCGCCCAGCGCTGACGGCAGGGCTGCTTCGCCCACCGTTACAGCGTCATCGACTCGCCCAGCAAGCCTGAGCACCGCCACCCGCTCGATGGTCACTGCGATGTTGGTGCCGAGCTCGTCAGCGCGACGCAGCAGGTCGTGCGCGGACTTCAGCGCACCACGGGCGCGCGCACGACGGCCAAGCGCGAGCAGCACCTGTGTCGCGTGGTCCCCCCGGCCGCCGTGCACGTACAACTCTGCGGCCAGCGCCCCGTCCGGACCGGTGAACTGCGGGTCGCGGTGCTCGATCGCCTCGGCGGCGTGCACCGCGAACGTCGCCACCTGTGGAGGCATCAATTCCGACAGCACAGCATCTCGGATCGCGCGGTGACGCCACCGCAGGCGGCCGGCCGCGTCGCGGGCCTCCAGCAGCTGTACCGCGACCGCTGCACGAAGCCCCGCCGTCACCACCGCGACCGGCAGGCCGGTCGCCGGTTCCAGAAGCGTCCAATCGACCACGTCACCGAGGACCGCTGCGGCGTCGATGACCAGCCGAACCGCCGCCGGCACGTCGGCGAGGCGTCGCCGCACCAGATCTGCGAAGGTGTGCGATACGCCTGCCGACAGCTCCCCGGTGACCTGCCATCCGCCCTCGCGGTGCACCAGCGACGAGCTGTCGACCAGGCCTGCCAGCACCTCCTCGATCAGCAGTGGCAGACCGTCTGACCGGTCGACCACGAAGTCGACGACCGCACCGGGAAGCACCTGCCCACGGGCGCAGGCCCGCACCAGGACCGCAGCCGCATCAGCAGCCAACCGCTCGAGATGGATGCCGACGACGTTTGGGTGTCTTCGCAACCGGTGCACCGACGGAGAAGACCGCTCATCACTGCGCACCGAAACCGTCACCAACACCGGAACGCCAGCGGCTGCGCCTGCCAGATACTCGACCACACCAAGCGTGTCACGATCAGCCCACTGCAGATCCTCCACCACGAGCAGACAACCGCAGCCTTCTCCGACGGCGCCGAGCAGCCGCCGCACCCCCTCGGCCAGCCCCAGCAGCGGGTCGGCCGTCGCCGCTGGTTCCGTGCCGGCAGGCTGCCAGCTCGGTCGCAACCGCTGCAGCGCCGGAAGAAACGGGCGCACCTGTGCCACGTCGGTAAGCGCGTCGTCGGACAGCAGCGGCAGCAGCGCCTGCGCCAGCCCCCAGAACACACCACGGTCCTCGATCGCGCGGCCGTACAGCACGACCATCCCGGCCGCCTCCGCAGCGGCCATCGCTTCGGCGATCAGGCGCGACTTGCCCACGCCCGCTTCCCCGCTGACCACCAGCACGCCACCCGACCCGCGGCGAGCCTCGAGCAACAGCAGGCGGATGCGGTTCAACTCGTCGTGCCGGCCGATCAACGCCGCCGAACGCATCTCAACCACCACACCGATTACACCACCGTTCGAGTCGGGGTGACAGCGGTTCGCCGTACGCAGGCTCAGCATTCATCGCCCGGGCAACCGTCGGGCGATCGCAACGCGAGGCGCGGTTACGCAGCTGACCCGCTGCGCACTACCTGTCTCTGCCACAACTGCCAACCGCCAG
>DASUUK010000084.1 GCA_036374135.1 Euzebyales bacterium | reverse complement strand
TTCGGGGTCGGCGCCGACGAGGACGACCCGGCCGTCGAAGCCTTCGGTGCGCAGCGTCTCGGCTGCCTTGGCGCCGGCGAGGCCGGCACCAACGATCACGAACGTGTCTGAGGTTGTCATGTCAGTGTCCTTCCGGAAGGGAGGATCCGATCGGCAGGCCGGCGGCGGCCAGGAACTCCTGTCGGGTTCGCGCGTCGTCGCGGACGAGGCCGTGGAACGCTGAGGTGACGGTTCGCGCATCGGGCTTCTGCACGCCGCGCAGCGACATGCACAGGTGCTCGGCCTCGATCGCGACGCCGATGCCCTTGGGTGCGAGGTGCTCGTGGAGCCAGTCGGCGGTCTGCGTGGTGAGGCGCTCCTGTACCTGCAGGTGCCGGGCGAACAGCTCGACCACGCGGGCCAACTTCGACAGGCCCATGAGGCGGTCGCCGGGCACGTATCCGACGTGCGCCACGCCGAGGAACGGCAGGAGGTGGTGCTGGCACAGCGAGTGGAACGGGATCGCGCGCACCACGATCAGCTCGTCGTAGCCAGCCGTGTTGGGGAACGTGGTGCGCTCGACAGGCGGCGGGGTGAGCAGCTCCGCGTACGCTTCGGCCATCCGCGCGGGTGTCTTGCGCATGCTTTCGTCGGCGAGGTCGGCTCCAAGGGCGACGAGCAGGTCCTGCGCCGCAACCTGCGCCGCCTCGAGGTCGATGTGCGGCGTGGGTGCCTCAACGCGTGCGGGGCGCCGCCACGGCCGTTGGGTGGTCTTGCCGGAAGGCGCGGCACCCGGCTGCTGTGCCACTGGACGCGCACGCTCGAGCTGTGGAGCTGCCGGCACGTCGGGGGAGGCGGGCAGGTCTCGGACGAGCGCTGTCATCGGACGTTCTCGCCGCGCGGGGCGCCAGGCCCGAACGCCGCAGCGAGGCGCGTCAAGCTCAGCGCTCCCAGCAGCAACCCGACGTCGCGCAGCGCGACGTCGTAGAAGTCACCGAGCAGCAGCAGGTTGACGATGATGCCGGCCAGCCATGCGGCGACGACGTACCCGCCGATGCGGGGGCGGACGGCGACCAGGACACCGGCGAGGATCTCGATGACGCCAACGGCCAGCATCACGGTGTCGGCGCCGCCAGGCACGGCGGACGCCACGCCAGACCACAGGTAGGTCGACCAGTCGGCCATCACCTCGAAGAACTTGTCAAGCCCAAACAGGACCGGGGCCACGGTGAAGCCCACGCGTAGCAGTGTGAAGGCCTGGTACGCAGGGTTCGCCAGGTCTGTACGGGCGGGTTGGGCGGTCAGGGTCGTCATGGCACACCTCCGTTGTAAGATGAAGATGTGCTCACTTTAGAGTCTCCGGACTCTAAAGTCAACCAGATCCTTTTTTAGAGGATGTCATGGACACGAAACTCCCGCACACCCGGCTCGACGAGGCGCAGCTGGCCCCCTTGGGCAGCCTCGACGACCCCACCCGCCGCCGGCTGTACGAGTACGTCGCCGCGAGTGGCGCGCCCGTCAGCCGCGACCAGGCCGCGACGGCCCTGGGCCTCGACCGCTCGCTTGTCGTCTACCACCTCGACAAACTCGTCGACGAAGGGTTGCTTGCGGCGTCCTTCGCCCGACCCGACGGACGGGGCGGCCCCGGCGCGGGCCGTCCCGCCAAGCACTACCAACGCGCCGACCGCGAGTTCGCCGTCAGTCTGCCCCCGCGCGACTATCGGCTGCTCGCCGAGTTGCTCGCTCGTGCCGTCGAGCACGACGCCTCCGACGCTGCCCGCCGCGCCCTCGGGCAGGCCGCCGCGGAACACGGCCGAGAGCTCGCCGCTGCCAACCGCGGCGATGACACCTGCGGCACCGACGGTCTCGTCCGGCGCCTTGCCGACAAGGGCTACGAACCCTACGACGACGACGGCGTCATGCGGCTCCGCAACTGCCCCTTCCGCCAGCTCGCCCGCGAACACACGAATCTGATCTGCGGAATGAACGTCGCCATGCTGACCGGCATGACCCAAGCACTCGGCGTCGACGTTGACGTCCGCCTCGACCCGGCTCCCGACCGCTGTTGCGTCGCATTCGTCGGCGACCCCGACGGTGGCCGACGCGCCACCATGCCGTGAACGCCGAGCGGCGGACCGATCGGCTCACCCGGACGTGCGCGCTCTGGGCGGGGATGGATTGCCGTAACGGGAGCGCGCGATGCCACCCGAAATGAGGCAACGGCGCACATGGAGGCCCATCTGGATTCGACGGACCTACGTTGCGCCGCCCCCAACGGCGGCCATCGGGGCTTGTAGACCGTATGCGGCCGGGCACGTGCTCTGCTCCCGATCGGCTGTGCCGGATAACAGAGAGGGATGGGCCGGTAGCCGAAACGGGCTGGCTACCGGTCCATCGGCGGGCACGTCATGCTGTCGCACGTGCCTCCCATGGCGTTTACGCCCGCCACTGCCGCGCTCGCAGGTGTCGGGTCAGCCAGGCGTTGTCGGCCTCGAGGCCGGCGACCAGCTCGGAGTACTGATCCCGATCGGCCTCGATCGCGCAGCGCTCGACGCTGCCGGTGTGCCCGCGCGGCCCGGCGAAGAACCTGCGCGGTCGGTCGACGAGGGCGGCGATGTGGTCGCGTTCGGAGGCGACCGCGGCGACACGGCCGCACGCGCGTGATATCGTGAGATATCTTGGCGGAGGAGGTCCGATGACCGATCTGTTGATTCGGGATGTGCCCGACGATGTGCTCGCGGCGATCGACGCGAAGGCGCAGCGGTTGGGTGTGTCGCGAAGCGAGTACTTGCGCCGCGCGTTGGTGCGTGAGCGTGCCGTCACTGATGTCGATGTCACGGTCGATGATCTGGAGCGGTTTGCGGACGTCTTCGCTGATCTTGCTGACGAGGACGTCATGCGTCAGGCGTGGGGGTGAGCGGTTGGCTGATCGACAGGTCGGCGTTGGTGCGTCTCGGTGTCAGCCCTGACGCGAAGGTGTGGGCTGACCGTATCCAGCGGGGGGTGGTGCGGATCACGTCGGTGACGAGGTTGGAGGTCGGGTACTCGGCGCGCTCGGCGGGAGACCTGCGTGCCAGCCTGCGACAGCCGCCGCTGTCGGCAATGCCGGTGGAGTACTTGACCCCGGCGATCGAGGATCGCGCGATGGCGGTGCAGGGGTTGCTGGCTGACCGTGGGCAGCATCGTGCGCCGTCGGTGCCGGATCTGTTGTTGGCGGCGACCGGCGAGCTTGCCGATCTGACGGTGTTGCATGTGGACAAGGACTTCGATCTCATCGCCGAGGTCACGGGTCAGCCCGTCGAGCGTCTTCTCCTTGAGGAACGCTGACCCTCCTGTCGGCGAGCAGTCCGTTCACTGGCCGGCCACCACGTTCGCAGGCCGATCGGGGCTATTGGACGTAGCCAGCAACGTAGCCACGGTCGGTCGCTCGGACTTCGCGGGACGGGGGACGACGTCGTCGGACTCGTGAGGATGTCGTGGACGCATGATGTGTTGCCTGCGCGGTTTCTGCGTCGCGTGGCGGTCGGATACGATCGGACGCGGGTGGCTTCCACGGGACGCCGTTGGACACCTCAGATGGTTTGTCGTGTGCATGGCATGGAAGAGGTCAGGGGTTCGATTCCCCTTAGCTCCACGCGAAACCGCAGGTCAGCGGCCTGCCGGCGTCCAGCGGACGTAGCTTCGGTCCGGGTGAACGTAGCCAATTGGCTACGTTGGCTACGTCGGGGCCGCACAGACGTTGTGGCTAATTGTGGCGATCCAATCACCACTGGTGATGGATTGCGGACAGTGGCTGTAGTGATCCACCGCCTGGTTTGGCCGGCGGCTGGACGCGGGTCTGCTCCGAGCGCGGCGCAGAAGCGGCATCGTCATATCGCAGGCGCTACGCGATGTCACACGGGGTCGAGAAGGCGACTGCAGCTGCGGGCCAACGTGCGTCTGCCGGGCATTTGAGCTGATCCTGGCCGCAGGCAGCAACCCCTGTCGATGATCGGGTCACGAACGTGCGATGGACGGGCCTGGTCGAAGCTGCCGCGTCCACACGGGCCTCGCGAGAGCCTGTTCGTCGCGTTGGGTGAAGATCCGGCCGCGGCGGCCGCGGGCGGGCTGGCTAGCCTCGGCGACGGACGGGCGATGACGGCGTCCGCAGACGCGTCTGCCTGAACCGGCGATCCCGCCGCATCGGCGCGCGTGGCAGCGGCGGCCCGACCGACGGCAGCTGTCTGGCAGCGGCGAGGACCACGCTTGCCAGGGATCGGTACGAACGAGCACGGAGCCTTCATGGCGACAGCTACGCACGAACGCCTGGCAGAGGCGCGCCGCCGCATCGCCCGTCTCGAGGTCAACGCGCAGCGCGGCACGACGGACGCGAGGTCCCGGATGCAGCCGTACATCACCACCGTGCGCCGCGACGAGGAATCCGCGCGGGCCACGGCTCGCGAGCAGGCGGCCGCCGTCGACGAGCGGCTCGAGCAGCTCGACACCGAACTCGAGCTGGCCGAGCAGAGGGTGGCGGCGGAGTTCGCAGCGACCGAAGACCAGGTCACCCACGCGGTCGACGCAGGGCTGCACCGCTGGGACGCGTACCTGGACCGGATGCAAGTCAAGGCGGCGGCCAGGACCGGGATCGAACGCGAGCGGGCCGAGACGGCGATCGCCGATCTGCGGCAGCGCCGCGTCGCGATCAGCAAGAGCTTCCCCCACGTCGGCACCGGCGCGGGCGGCGGCTGGCGCGACACAAAGACGCGCGTCCTGGCCGAACTCGACGCAGCTGAAGACCAAGGCCGACGTGGCAGGACGCTTCCTGAGGTAGTTGGTGAACCGGCGGCATTGCCATCGGCGGTGGCGTCAGAGGGGCGACTCACTTCGGTGCTGCATGTTCGACGAGCGGGTATGAAGGAGCTTCCGTGACCACCCGGGCAACGGACGACCTCACGGCGACGGGAGACGGTGTTCCCGAACGGTACGAGCAGGAGGCTCCGACACAGCGGGTTCTCCTGGTCGAGATCGCGAGCCGGACCATCTGGCGGGTCATCGGCGGGATCCTGGGAACGCTCGCGTTGCTCTGGGCGGCGACAGCCGCCCGCGGGGTGCTCGCCATGATCGCGCTCGGCTTCTTTTTCAGCCTCGCTCTTACCGGAGTTCCGCAGTTGTGGTGGCGCGCTAGGCATGGATTTCGTGGGTTGACCAGCGGGAACGCCGAGCTCGCCCGGATACGGGTGTGTGCCTAGGCGCCCGGAGGGGCGATGACGTGGCCGGGTCAGCCCGTGGCGCGGTCGACGTCGAGGAAGCGCGGCGGCGGGCCGACCGCGAGCGCGCGCAGGATCGCCTGTTGCCGGGCGGTGACGTCGGTGCGTTGCTGCACGGTGCCGGCGGGGCCGGTGAACTGGCCGACATGCAGCCGGTCGAGCTCGTGACGCAGGCTCCGCCAGGTGTCGCCGTCTTGGTCTCGGCGACACGGATCAACAACAGCCGCGGCGGGCACGGCTCGACCACCGCGCCGTAGTGCTTGGCGACGGGCGCGAAGGATGGCTGCACATCACGGCGGCCGGGCACGATCACCGTCGACAGCCGGTCGGTGCGCCACACCCGCGCGGTGCCACCCAGACGCACCAACACCGCGTGGATCGCCTCGATCAGGTGCGCCTGATCGGCGGACTCGGCCAGCACCCCGCGCACCCGACTCGAGTGCGGCAACGTGCCCAGCAACACATACGCCGTGGCGTCCCACGGCGCGCGGCGACGTTCGAACCAGTCCCACTGGATCTCGGCACCCGCGGGGTGGTCGATCTCGATCGTGTCACGACCCGACACGCCGCGACACGCCTCGCAGTGCGGGCGCAGCCCCGCCAGGCGCAGCTGCCGCGCGAACGTCACATAGCTGCGGGGATACCCCAGCGGGACGATCTCGTCATACAACGCTGACGCCCAGATGTGGGGGTCGTCGACGAACCGGGCCGCGACATACGCCACGTACGGCGCCAACGGATCCGGACGGTCGTCGCGTCGCCGCCCGGGGGTGCGGTCGCCGTTGATGTAGGCGCGGATGGTCTTGCGGTCGCGGTCAAGGTGCCGGGCGATGGCCGAGATCGACCACCCCCGCTTGTGCAGTGCATGGGCTTCCACGTCTTCTCTCCATGTGAGCATGGGAGACGGGCTCCTTCGTGCCGATCGGCTCAGGCACCGTCAGCATCGAAGGGGCCCCACTCCCTTCAGCGGACCTTCGACAAGGCCCACCACAGGTGCTCACACCTGGGGAGATTCAGTGATCGAGACCGGGGAGATTCCCGTGATCGCGGTCACGGCCGCCGGCTCCATAGCGGCTGGCGCTGCAGGAGGCGGTCGAGAAGGCCGTCTCCAATCGGCGCCCCGAAGTCCAGCTGGAGTTCGATCTGTAACTGTCGCGATCGGCGGTCAGACCTACACGGAAACGGCCGGCGTTAAGCGGGTGCTATCGCCGGCCGGTCCTCCTTCTATCGGCGGTCCCTCGTACGTACGTACACGTCGCATCGGGTCGCGGGGGGGTCGAACGTCAAGATGAGCGTGGGCTGAGGTTTTCGTTTCCACCGCGGCGCTCGATCGTTGCCGCCTGCGGGACGACCACGCACGAGGTGCCGGCCTGCCGCGGCGACCGCGTCAAGGCCGGCTCCGAGGCGTCCCCCTGGACGTCCGGCTCGCGGAACTTGACCCGCTGACCGCCGGCGTGTGGTCGCTCGTGAACTCATGAGACTCGCCGCCGGACGACCCGCCGGCGGCGCTGTCAGGTGCCGATCCGGACACCGCCGCGCGGATCGGCCTTGACAACGGTGACGAGCGAGGGGCGCGGCGGAGACCTCCGGTCCGGCCATGTGCTCGATGGGCTCGCCGCCGTCGAGCCCTCCCCGGGGTGCTGGACGGCGCAGAATAGCGTCTGCTCGTCGGGGGTGAGCTCGGGACCGCAGGCCTCGGCCCCGACCGGGACGCTGAGGAACTGCTGGACGTGACCGCGACTGTCACCGGACAGCGGAACCACGTGGAAGGCGTCGTTGTGACCGAGGAACGTCGGCTGCCCGTCGGTCGCGATCCACAGGTTGTAGCGACGGTCGAACAGCAGATTGTCGGGCGACGAGATGGGGCTGACGAGCTCCTTCGGGAACCCGGCGAAGTACGTCGTCGGGTCGTCCGGGTCACCGCAGATGAGCAGGAACCGCCACGTGAACGTGGTGGCGGCAGCGTCGTTGCCGTCCTCGTTCCACTCGATGACGTGCCCGCCGCGGTTCGGGCTGCGCGGGTTCGCCGCGTTCGGCTCGGTCCGGGACGTGTTGTTGGTCAGGGCGGCGTACACGGCGCCGGTCAGCGGGCTCGGCTCGACGTCCTCGGGACGATCCATCGGTGTCGCTCCGACGAGGTCACCCGCCCGGCGTGCGTCGATGACGACGTCCGCCTGGCTCGCGAAGCCGTTCTCGGGTGTGAGCGGACCCTCGCCGAAGACCAGCGGCAACCACTCGCCGACGCCGTTGCCGTCCTCGTCGATATCGAAGCGGGCGACGTACAGCGTGCCCTCGTCGAGCAGACCCAGGTTGTGCGCCCGATCGTTGCGCCGATAGCGACCGACGGTGACGAACTTGTAGATGTACTCGAACACCTCGTCGTCACCCGAGTAGACGGCGACGCGCTTGTCTGCGGTCAGCCTGGTCGTGGCGCCCTCGTGCTTGTAGCGGCCGAGGGCGGTGCGCTTGCGCGGCGTGAACGTCGGGTCGTAGGGGTCGATCTCGACGGTCCAGCCGAACCGGAAGGGCTCGTTCGGCTCCTGGGCAACGTCGTACCGGCTGTGGAACAGCTCCCACTTGCGTTCCGAGGCGCCCTCCGGGATGCCGACGCGGGCATGCAGGTCGGCGACGCGGTCGTCGCTCACGGCGGCACGGTTGGCGAAGTACTGGTGGAAGTTCTCCTCGCAGGTCAGGATCGTGCCCCACGGCGTGACGCCGCCGGCGCAGTTGTTGAGCATGCCGGCCACCTGCGTGCCGGTCGGGTCGACCGAGGTCCGCAGCAGCGCGTCGCCGGCCGCGGGGCCGGTCAGCTCCATCGGCGTCTCGGCGTGGATGCGCCGGTTCCAGCCGCCGTCCTGCACGAACTGCATGTGGCCGGTGCGACGGTCCCGCTTGACCGTGACGATCGACCCGCCGTGGGCCATGCGCTCGATGTCGACCTGCGCGGCGGTGGGCGAATCGCTCGAGTACCCGGGGAACATCACCTCCGGGTTCGTGTACTCGTGGTTGACCCAGACCAGGCCCCTGCCGCTGTTCGACGACCGGGAAGGCAGCGGCATGAACGCGACGAAGTCGCAGTTGTAACCGAACTGACCGGCCTGCGCCTCCGGCGATTGGTTGTTGAAGTCCCAGGCCGGTGCATCCGGCAGCACCGGATCACCCCAGCGCAGGAGAACGCCGTACTCGTAGCCGTCCGGGACGATGACGTCGTCGACCATGCTTGGCGCGATCGGCTCGAAGCCCGGACCACGTCCGTTGCGCCCGGTCTGCGCGGCAGCCGAGCCGCCGACGAGTGGGGTAGCGGCCGTCAGCACGAGCGCCGCCCCGGCTCCCTTGAGGAAACCGCGGCGCGTCAGGCCGCGTTCGACGACGCTGGTGAACGGCTCGTTGCCAGACCGATTCGGCTTGTCGTGGAAGCAGTCGTAGGCGCACTTCCACCGGCAGGTCTGCAACGAGCGACCGCCCGCCTGGCCCAGCAAAGGAAGCGATGATCGACCCAGTTCCATGAGTTGTCCCCTCTGTCCGATCGCACGTCCTGTCTGATCGCAGGCTGGCGCGCACCCGTCATGGTCCGCCGATCATGGCCGTGGATCCCGCAGCGGCGGCCCCACAGGCACCCCGAACAACTCGTTGCGGACCGCCACGGCCGTGTCCGGGAAGTCCGAGAACACGCCGTCGACGCCGAGCCCGAAAAACAACCGCAGCTCGCCCTCGGCGTCACCGGGCTGCCGGAGGTAGTCCGGGTCGGACGGGTCGCCGACCCTGAAGTCGGCGGGCAGGAAGACGTTCTCGTTGCGGAACGTCCACGAGTGGACGACAAGACCGGCGTCGTGCGCGTCGTCGACCAGGGATGTCGGCTCGAGCAGCCGGCCCTCCTCATCCCGGGGGACGATGAGATCCTTGTTCGGCCCAATGCCCTGCGCGTATCCGGCGATCTCGCGCAGGCCGTCGGGCGTGGCGAGATCCGCGTACGTGCGGGGGTCGCCGGCGACCACGAAATCGTACGGCTGCCCGCTGGCGTTGATCAGCTGGACCAGCGGCAGCTTCGTCATCGTGCGCAGCTCTTTCAGGTTCGCGACCTCGAAGGACTGGATGAACACCTTCGACCGCGGGTTGCGGAAGCCGTTGCGATGGAGGATCTCGACGAGCGGTTCCTCCAGCGCCAGCCCGATCTCCCGGAAGTAGGTGGGATGCTTCGTCTCCGGGTAGAGCCCGACGCGTCCGCGCCCCTCCCGGCGGACGAGGTCGATGACCTCCTGCAGCGTCGGGATAGTCTCCTGACCGTCGAACCGGGTGTTGTCGGGACGGATGTCGGGGATGCGCTCGCGGGCACGCAGCGTTTTCAGCTCCGCGAGGGTGAAGTCCTCGGTGAACCAGCCGGTGATCGCCCGACCGTCGATGACCTTCGTGGTGCGGCGGTCCGCGAACTCGGGATGGTCGGCAACGTCGGTCGTCCCGCCGATCTCGTTCTCGTGCCGCGCCACGAGGTGGCCGTCGGCGGTGCTGACGAGGTCCGGTTCGATGAAGTCGGCGCCCTGGCGGATCGCGAGCCGGTAGGCGGCGAGCGTGTGCTCCGGCCGATAGCCGCTGGCGCCGCGGTGGCCGATGACGATCACATCGGGGTCGCGCGCTCCGAACGCCCCTGCGGGAACCATCACCAGTGAGAGGATCAGGCCGGCTACCAGAACGAAACGCGCTACTCGATACGAGGCCATCCCGGTCCCCCCTGTGGAAGCCTGCGACCGCCGAGCGCCTCGATGCTGTGCCATCGCCCAGGGCCTGTCAAGGGCAATTTGGGGGTCTCTGCGCTAAGTGCTCTAGCTACTTGCCCCTGAAGAAGTCTCTGGGTGAATGCTCGGCTGACATGACGTCGGGGCGCTGACCCGTGGGCGGCGGTTGGTGTCCCGCTGTGTTCCGTGGTCAGTCGATGAGCGCGGCGATCTTGACGAGGTTGTGGTTGAACACGCCGTGCCCGCACCAGGTGCGGGCACCGTCGAGGCCGTCGATGCGGGTGCGTGCCCACCCGAAGTCGCGTTTGAGACAGCTGATCCGCCCTTCGCTGCCGGTGCGCCACTTGACAAGTCGACGGAAACTGCGTTGTTGCTCGACGGTGCGGCGAGCGGCGCTAGGTCTGCCCTTGCGCGGCAAGGCGACAGTGCGCACCCCACGCTCGGTCAGCGCGTCCTCGACGGCCTGCTCGCCGTACCCGCGGTCGGCGGTGACTGCCCGCGGTGGTCGACCCGCCCGCCGGGTGACGCGTTCGATGGCGGGGTCGAGCATCGGCGCATCGGGTGGGTTGCCCGACCTCGACGTTGTGGTCGACGATGACGCCGTCGTCGTTGTCGACGACCTGCGCGGTGTAGCCGAACTCGACCGGTTTGCCCAGCCGACCCTTCGCGATCGGGCGCGCGTCGGGGTCGTGCAGCGATACCAGCCGGGTCGCGCCATCCGGGGTGGTCCCACCGATGCGTTGGCGGGTCTGCGCGGCGATGCGCTCGACGCGTTCGGCGGTCCGCTCCAACGCTTCGATCGCCGCGCGCACCCGCCCCGACACCGCACCCGTCCCGTCACGCAGCGCGCGGCGGGCGTTGCGCACGACCGCGCGCGCCTCG
>DASUUK010000083.1 GCA_036374135.1 Euzebyales bacterium | reverse complement strand
GTCGGGACGCAGCATCTCGAGCAGCCTGGGACGGTCCAGCCCTTCGACGAGGCCTGGTCTGCCGACCCACAGGACGCTGCCGTCAGGTTGGTGCAGGTAGACCGCGCGGGCGGCGCTGCGGGTCGCCGACGGGGATCGCGGCCACGCGAGCACATCCGCGACTTCGCCGAGCTGACCTGACGTCCAGCTGCCGGGCTCGGAGCGCGCCCACCGAGAGAGACGCGGTCACCCCCGAACAGGTGACGGTGCAGACGCAGCTCCTCGACGTCGGCGTCGTTGCGCCGCGCGACGAACTCGAGCCAGTCACGCTGGATGACCGGGCGCAGCAGCCCGGCGAGCGCCATGGGATGGGCGCCCGCGTCGCCGACGAGGTGCATCCGGTCGTCGAACCCGGACCGGTGGACGACCGCGGCACTGACACCCTCGGCCCACCCGTACGCATAGATGAACCGCTGCTCGACGGCGCGCCGGCCGATGCCGACCTTCTGCAGCAGCGGGATGGGGTAGCGGACGACGGTGGCGACGACGTCGCGTTCGAGATCGGCGAAGTCGGTCGGATGGGCTCGTCGGGCCGCCTCGACCGTCACCAGGCCGTCGAGGCGGTGGCGTCGGCGGAACTCGTCGATCCTTGTGACGATGTCGCGCTGGCGCGATTGGCGCAGCGGACCGTCAGCGGTGAAAGGACGCGCCTGGCGCCAGTAGATCGCCAGAACGCGACGCCCGATGTCGATGGCGTGGACGGCCGCGGGAGGATCACCGTGGCCGTCGGCACCTTCGAGCACGGCATCGATCAACGTGACCAGCACCGCGTACTTGTAGGAGGCGGTGAAGCTTCCGGTGTCCAGCAGCGCGAGCAAGCGCTGGCCGAAGGCGATGGCCGAGTCGTCGTGTTCCGGCATCAGGTCGACATGTTGCCCGCGCGGAGCACGGTCAGCATGCCCGACGGCAGGCCGAACGACAGCGGGTCCGTGGCGTCACTGCACCAGTTGGCCAGGCCCTGCATGAACGCGATGCCGTCGGCCACGCGGTCGGAGTCGAGCGCCTGGATCGGTGGGTCGAGCAGCGGGCGTGGCAGGAACACGATCGACTTCACCCGTGCCCGGGTGATCGCGACGTTGAGCCGGTTCAGCGAGTAGATGAAGTCCCGCTCCCCCAGCGCGTACTCCACGTCCGACACGCCGTAGCTGACGATCACCGCGTCGCACTCCTGTCCCTGCATGCGGTCGACGGTGTCGACGAACGGGTCAGCGTCCCACTCGCGGGCGTCGGCCAGCGCACGGCGGATCGCCCGGATCTGCACGTGGTGCGGGCTCACGACGAACAGGTGGTCGCGCCAGAACGTGGCGTCGTCCGCACCGGCGAAGCGTGATCGCAGCGACATCGTGACGTCGGCGACCAGCGCCGCCTCGATGCGGTTCTCAGCCGTCGCCTGCACGTCCTCCAGCACGCACACGACGAGTGGGAACGCCGGATCGAGCACGGCGTCGACGAGGTCCGACTCGGCGTCCGACGCCGGCGTCAGGCGGCGCGCGGCGATCGAGGGCGTCGCCGGCGCGTACCCGTCCGGATAGATCGACGATGCCGGGTAGTAACACAGCACATCGCACATGCGCCAGTTCTCGAGCAGCGGCGCGGTGAGCTCGTCGTCGGGGTCGCGGTGGCGGAGGGCCTCGAGGATGGAGCGGTGCAGCAGCGGCTCGTCCTCGACCTCGGGGTAGCGCCCGGCGACGATCGGCGGCAGCTGCTTGTCGTCGCCGGCGATCACCACCCGTCCGCCGGCGGCGACTCGCAGCAGCGGGATCGCCGCCTCGCCGACCTTCACCTGTGACCCCTCGTCGATGACGATGAGGTCGTATGTGAGCTCCTCGGGCGGCACCTTGCGGGCCTGCCACACGGTCGACCCGATCACGCAGATATCATGCTCCGCCGCCCACCCGGACGCGTCGCGGGGCGCGAGCGACTCCGCTCCGCCACCTGACCCGCCGAGCTTGCGCACCGGCAGGGTGGCGTCGAACACCCGCTGCTCGACCTGGAGTGCAAGCAGCTTGGCCAGGCAGTTGTCGATCGCCGCGTGGGTCTGGGCGGTGATCAGCACGCGCAGTCGCCGCCCGGCGCGCCGGTGGGCCTCCGCCAGCGCGAGGATCGCGAGGGCGACGAAGTGGGTCTTGCCGGTGCCGGGCGGTCCCCACACCAGCTGGACGTCGTGGTCAACGACACCGCGGAACGCCTCCTGCTGGCTGCTGGTCATGCCGTGCGCAGCGGCGATCGTGGTGGCGGCCGTCCGCACCTGTTCCGGTGGGTCGACCGCGCGGCGGGTGCCGACGGGGTCGCGCAGCAGCCGGGTGACCCACACGTCGGTGCGCTCGTCGTGTGCACGCAGCGCAGCGATGACGTACGGGGTCGTCCAGTCGGTGAACAGCCCGTCGAGGTAGCAGACGTCGCCGGGCGATGGCGGATGGAAGATCTCCTTGTGGTCGAGTCCGAGCCGCAGCCGCGTGCCGTCGTCGCCACCGCGGATCTCGGCGATCCTCGTGATGGCGACCGGGTGGCGCTTCGACGGCCATGGCCCGCGGAACTCGTCGTAGGTCAGGCGCGCCTGGCGGCCGGCGTCGGTCGCCGTCGTGAGGACGTGCGAGGCGAAGCTGCTCGCCGACGGCGCCGTGTCGGCGTGCCGCGGGTGCAGCCGGAACCAGTCGTCACCCTCGGCGGTCAGTTCGTAGGTGTCGCCGCTGCCGAAGCCCTCGGTCACGGGCCGCATGCGCCGCCCGCGGACGTCGAGGTAGCGCAGCACCCGCTCGTACTGCGCGATGAACGCCAGCCGGGACAGCAGCGGGTCGGAGAAGCCGAGGCTCTCCGGCAGGCGGAACTTCGGCGGCCACGCGAACAGCACCCCGGTGTCGCGCACGCGGTCACGCAGCCCGTTGATGACCGAATTGGCGCCCCAGACGCGCCACCGCAGCCGTGTGCGGATGTCGTCGAGCACGCCCTTGTCGTTCTGCGTCCATGCCCGCAGGATCGCGTCGGCGCGCATGCGGTTGGACAGCCGGAAGTCGAACCAGTCGTTGGGTCGGTACGTGAATCCGTACCGCGACGGCTGCAGCGCCCGATTGACGTCGGCGAACCGGTACGACACGGGGATCGGCAGGGCGTAGATCCCGCGCAGCACCTCGGTGAGCACGACCAGCGGGAACAGCACCTCCTTCTCGGGCTGGTCGTCCGCCTGGGCGAGATCCGGATGCTGGAAGTGGAACAGCACCGCGAGCGCGTCCTCGATCACCGTGAGGTCGGTGGACTCCTCGATGACCCGAAGCAGCGCGCCGACGAGCAGCTCGCGCTCGTAGGTGTCGAAGACGTAGGCCTGCAGCGACTGCTGGTCACGCCACTCGCGGTCGGCGTTGTAGGCGT
>DASUUK010000082.1 GCA_036374135.1 Euzebyales bacterium | reverse complement strand
TCGACGGTCTCGTCGACCTCGACCTTGATCTCCTTGAGCACCCCGCTGGCGGGGGAGGGGACCTCGGTGTCGATCTTGTCCGACGACAGCTCGAACAGGGGATCGTCCTCGTTGACCTCGTCGCCGACGTCGACGAGCCACTCGGTGATCGTGCCCTCGGTGACCGATTCGCCGAGCTCCGGCAGGGTGACTTCAGTGGCCACGGGTGTGCTCCTTTGTGTTCACGAGGACGGGTGTGCGGTCGCGGGCGGCATCATCACCCGTGCAGGCCCATGCCGACCAGCCCCAGGTGGGCCTCGCCGACGGCCTCCGACAGCGTCGGGTGAGCATGGATGAACTGGCCGACCTCCATCGGGAGCGCCTCCCAGTTGTAGATGAGCTGACCCTCCGCGATGAGGTCGGTCGCGTGGGGTCCGACGATGTGGATGCCCAGCACGCGGCCGCCGTCGGGCTCGGCGATGACCTTGACCTGGCCGCCTTCCTTCATGCCCATCGCGCGGGCATTGTGGGAGTAGGGGTAGGTGTTCGTGTCGTACGCGATGTCCTGCTCGTCCAGGTCCTGGCTGTTCCAGCCGACGCTGGCGACCTCGGGGTGGCAGTAGGTCACGCGGGGCACGCCCTTGTAGTCGATCGGCAGGGCGGACCGCCCGGCCGCCAGCTGGGACACCAGGAATCCTTCCTGGAACGACGAGTGGGCCAATCCGAGCGTGTAGAGCGGCAGGATGTCGCCGACGGCGTAGAGCCCGTCGGGTCCCGGCCGGCAGTACTCGTCGACCTGGACGTAGCCGCTGTCGAGGGTGACGCCGGCGTCCTCGAACCCCATGTCCTCGGTCACAGGGCGACGACCGATCGCGACCATGAGGGTGTCGCCCTCGATGTGGTCCTGCTCACCCTTGGCGTTCTCGACGGTCGCCCGCAGGCCGCCGTCGCCGCGTTCGACCTTGACCAGCTTGGTCTTGGCGCGCACATCCATGCCGCGGCGGCGCAACAGCCGGTTGAGCATCTTCTGCGTGTCGACGTCCTCGTTGGGCACCACGTTGTCGAGCATCTCGACGACGGTCACATCCGCGCCGAACGCGTTCCACACGGTGGCGAACTCAACGCCGATCGCGCCCGCGCCCAGCACGATCGGCTGCTCGGGCATCCGGTCCATGTACAGCGCGTGGTCCGAGTTGATCACGACCTCGCCGTCGGTCTCGGCACCCTCGATCGGCACGTCGCGGGGCACCGACCCGGTGGCCAGCACCAATCCACGCGACCCCGTGATGGTGCGCTCGCCCTCTTCGGTCTCCACGACGACCGTGGTCGCGTCCTTGAGCACGCCGCGCCCGATCACGGTCTCGACGCCCTTGGCCTTCATGGTCGCCTGCAGGCCCTTGTAGTTGGCGTTGACGACACCGTCCTTGAACTCGTGCAACTGCGGCACGTCGACACCGTCGAACGACGCCGTGATGCCGAAGTCGTCAGCATGCTGGGCGTGCTCGGCGACCTGGGCGGCGTGCAGCATCGACTTCGTCGGGATGCACCCCCAGTGCAGACAGGTACCTCCGACCTTCGCCTTCTCGACCAGCGTCACCTCCATCCCGAGGTTGGCCGCGAACAGCGCGGTCGAGTACCCGCCGGTGCCCCCACCGAGCACAACGAGTTCGGTGGTCTCCGACATTTGCTCTCCTTGCGTCGCGTGGCGGCAGCACCGGGAATGATCTTAGCCAGGGTGTCAGCGCTTTAGACTCGAAGAGCTCGAATCCGCCGCCGTCACGGCGCCGTCCGAGCGTGCGTCACATTCCGCACTCCCACCCGCCCCGACGCGAAGGAACGACGATGCCCGCAGACGGTCCCGCCCGCCCGTCGCCGCTGGCCGATCGGCACCGCGCCCTCGGTGCCCGGATGACCACGTTCGCCGGCTGGGAGATGCCGTTGGATTACGGCGGGGTGGTCGCCGAGCACGACGCGGTGCGCTCCGCGTGCGGCATCTTCGACCTGTCGCACCTGGGGATGTTCACGGTTGCAGGGGACGACGCGGCCACGGCGCTGCAGCACGCCTTCACCAATGACATCGACCGCCTGCGGACCGGGCGCGCCCACTACACGTTGTGCTGTGACGCCGAGGGCGGCATCGTCGACGACCTGCTCGTGTACCGCACCGACCGTGGCTACCTGGTCATCTGCAACGCCGCCAACGTCGACGCTGTGCGCGCCAGCGTCACCGACGGCCCGGGATCGCCCGCGATCGTCGACCGCAACGGTGACTACGCGTGCATCGCGGTCCAGGGTCCCGACGCGGTGACGGTGGCGCTCGTCGCCGGGTTCGACGTGCACGGCATGGCGTTCCTGGACTGCCGGGACGCCGACGTCGTCTCACCTGGTCCGGCGGCGAGCGCCGTCGCTGACGACGGGGCTGACGTGCTCGGCGACGGTCTGCTGGCCAGGACCGGCTACACGGGTGAGCGCGGGTACGAGCTCGTCCTGCGCGCCGACCGCGCCGGCGATGTGTGGGACAAGCTGCTGGCCGCCGAGGCGGCCACGCCGGCCGGTCTCGGCGCCCGCGATCTGCTGCGCCTCGAGATGGGCTACCCGCTACACGGGCACGAGTTGCACACCGGCGCCACGCCCGCCGAGGCCGGGGTGTGGTTCGCGGTGGCACCCGACACCGGGTTCCGTGGCGCCGACGCGGTCCTGGCCGCCAGAGAGCACGTGACGCGGCGGCTGCGGGGCCTGCGGGCGACGTCCCGCGGCGTGCCCCGCGCCGACCAGGCGGTGCTGATCGACGGACGCGAGGTCGGCGTGACCACCAGCGGCTCGTTCTCACCGACGCTGGGGACCGGCATCGCGCTGGCCTACCTGGACACATCCGTCGCCGTCGGCGACGACGTCGTCATCGACGTCCGCGGTCGTGACCTCGACGCGACGGTGGTGCGCCCGCCGTTCGTCGACGCCGACCCGAGGGACTGATCGCCCGGTGAAGGTCGTGATCGCCCCCGACAAGTTCGCGGGGACCATGTCGGCGGCGCAGGCCGCCGGCGCCATCGCGGACGGCTGGTGCTCGGTCCGCGGCGAGGACGAGGTCGTCATCGTGCCGATGGCGGACGGCGGCGCAGGGACGCTCGACGCCGTGGGCGCTGCCGTGCCCGATGCCGTCGAGCATGTGACCGAGGTCGCTGACGCGCGGGGTCGCGCCCGTCCCGGACGGTGGCTGGAGCTCCAGGGCGGGCGCGCGCTCGTCGAGGCCGCGGAGGCGTGCGGCCTGGCGTGGCTCGACGAGTCCGAGCGCGACCCGCTGCACGCCACCAGCTACGGCGTCGGTCAGCTGATCGACGCCGCCCACGCCGCCGGCGTCGATGGGATCCTGGTGGGGCTCGGCGGTAGCGCGACCAGCGACGGTGGGGCGGGGATGGCGATGGCGCTCGGGCACCGCCTGCTGCGGGCCGACGGCAACGGGGTCAAGGTCGGCGCGCGGTACCTCACCGACGTCGACCGGGTCGTGCCTGTCGCCCGTGCGCTGCCGCCGATCACGATCGTCGGCGACGTCACCAACGTCCTGCTCGGCCCGGAGGGTGCCGTCGCGGTGTTCGCACCGCAGAAGGGCGCGGCCGACGACGATCTGCCGCTCCTCGAGGAGGCGCTGGGGCACTTCGCCGACGTCGTGGAGCGCGACGTGCCGGGTGGCCCGTGGCGTGGGTGTGACGGCGCCGGCGCCGCCGGTGGGCTGGGCTTCGCGCTGATGGCGTTCTGCGGCGCGCGCATGACCGGCGGTGCCGAGGCGGTGGCGGGGCTGGTCGGTCTCGGCGACGCGCTGCGCGGTGCCGACGTCGTGATCGCCGGCGAGGGCCGGCTCGACGATCAGACGCTGTCGGGCAAGACACCCGCGTACGTCGCGCGGGCCGCGCGCGCCGCCGGCGCGCGCGTGCTCGCGGTCGCGGGGCAGGTCGCCGGGCGTGGCGGTGACCTGTTCGACGACGTGGTCGGTCTCGGCGACGGTGGCATGGACCGGCCCGTCGAGCTGACGCGTCAGCGGGCCGCCGAGCTGGCGTCGGGCGTCTGATCGTTCACGAGTGACCGGTGCGCGGGCGCACCGGTCACTCGGCGACGTCCGCGATCCGGGCGCTCGTCGCAGCGGTCAGGGTCGCGGGTGCGATCGGGAACACCGCGTGCGGCGTGCCGGCCGCGGCCCAGACCTCGTCGAAGGCCAGCAGGTCGCGGTCGATCAACGTCGGCAGTGGCGCCGGGTGGCCGAACGGCGCGACGCCACCGACCGGGTACGACGTCGCCGCACGCGCCGCGTCGGCGTCGCAGCGGCCGACGCGGGACCGGCCGGTCGCGGCCTCGACCTTGCCGTAGCTCACGCGGTTCGCGCCACTGGTCAGCACCAGCAACGGTCCGGTGTCGGACGCGAGCACCAGCGACTTGACGATGGCTCCGACCTCGCACCCGATCGCGGCGGCGGCGTCCTGTGCGGTACGCGTGCCCTGCGGGAAGTGGGTCGCGTCGACGGTGACGCCGAGTTCAGCGGCCGCGTCGATCACACGCTCGGTGTTGCGGTGCAGCTCCATGGTGTCCGCAGCCTACTGCCTCCCCGGGCGGCGTCGTCGCCCGCCCACGGCATGTCGGACGTCGGCGATGTCGACGTATCACGCGCCCTGCGCGCTGCTCGGTCCGGTGATGGTCACCACCGTCACGCGCGGCATGGGTAGCGCCGCGCGCACATGTGGGCAGTCGCTGCCGACGTGGCAGGAGCAGGTGACGGCGAAGGTGGCGCCATCGCACGCCACGGTCCAAGTCGCGGCCACCACACCGAGGAGCACGTCATGCAGACCACGACCGCCATCAGGCTGCGACCGCTGCGCCGCGGTGAGACCGACGTCGTCGACGCGGTGTTCGCGGGCATGTCGGACGACAGCCGGTACATGCGGTTCCACGGCCCGCGTCCCCGCCTGACGGACGGGATGCGCCGGACGCTCGCCGATGCCGACGGCAGCAGGCACGTCGCGCTGGTCGCGGAGGCCGTCGACGGCGACGAGGTCGTCCCGGTCGGCCTGGCCCACCTGATCACGCTCGACGAAGAGACCGCCGAGATCGCGTTCTCCGTCGTCGACGCGTGGCACGGGCGGGGCATCGGCCGCAGGCTCGTCACGGCGCTGCGCCACCGCGCGATCGATCTCGGCCACCGCCGGCTGCTGGCGCACGTGATGGTCGCCAACAAGGCGGCGCAGGCCGTGCTGTGGTCAGTGCTGCCAGACGGCGTGGCGCGGCGGGTCGGGATGGCGCACGAGTTCACGGCACGACTGCCGGTCCGGTCGTCGACGGTGCCCGTCACCCTGGCCGTGTGAGCGCGCCGAGGCGGTGCGCTGGCGGGCCGGAGCGCCGCTACAGTGGGGGCCGAGCGGAGATCCTGCTGCACCGAAAGGTCTACCAAGCCGATGAGCGACGCAACCGCCACGCCGACGAGTGTCCAGGACCAGGTCATCAACCTGACCGAGGGGGCGGCGACCAAGGTCCGGGAGCTGATGGACCGCGAGGAGTCGTCCGACCCGATCGCGCTGCGCGTCGCCGTGCAGCCCGGCGGCTGCTCGGGCATGCGCTACGCGCTGTTCTTCGACGACCGCGAGCTCGACGGGGACCGGGTCGACGAACCGCACGGCGTGCCCGTCCGCATCGACAAGATGTCGGCGCCGTACCTGCGCGACACGACGATCGACTGGGTCGACAGCCTGCAGGGGGCCGGCTTCTCGATCGCCAACCCGAACGCGCAGAACACCTGCGCCTGCGGCGACAGCTTCCACTAGCCGGGCGACGCGATCCGGACAGCGGCGGCGCGATCGCCGGTGTCAGTCGTGACCAGTTCGCAGCGCCCGGGTCGCATGACGTGCATCGGCCGAAATGTGCTGCGTGCCGCCACCGCGTCAGGCGACCCGAACGGTGAAGCGCCAGCCGTCGTCACCCTCGACGGTCTCGACGAGGTCGTGGTGCTTCAGCCGGCACCACACCGGCACGTCGACGCGCGCGTTCGGATCGTCGGCGAGCAACACGATGATGGCACCGCGGGCGTCCTCGATCGCCCGTGACAGCTCGAGGACCGGACGCGGGCAGCGGGTGCCGCGCGCGTCGATCGTGGTCACCGCCTCCATGCGTCTCGCCCCGTTTGTCGGATCGGCCGGACGTCGACCATGGTGCCGCGGCGTTTCACTACTATGGTGAACATCTCGCCCTTCTCCGCCTGATGAGGACGCTTTCATGACGACCAAGACGGTGCAGCAGCGCGACACCGTCACCATCCGCTTCGCCGGTGACTCCGGTGACGGGATGCAGCTCACCGGCAACCGCTTCACGACCGTCAGCGCCGTGCTCGGCAACGACGTTGCCACGTTGCCGGACTTCCCGGCGGAGATCCGGGCGCCGGCCGGATCGCTGCCCGGTGTGTCGGGGTTCCAGCTGCACTTCGCCGATCACGACATCCTGACGCCGGGCGACGCCCCCGACGTGCTCGTCGCGATGAACCCGGCCGCGCTGAAGACGAACGTCGACGACCTCGAGCCCGGTGCCACGATCATCGTCAACAGTGACGCGTTCTCGGCGGGGAACCTGCGCAAGGCCCGCTACGACAGCAACCCGCTCGACGACGCGTCGCTGTCGTCCTTCAACGTGGTCAGCGTCCCGCTGTCGACGCTGACCGTCGGCGCGCTCGAGGACACGGGCCTGGGCAAGAAGGAGAAGGAGCGCGCGAAGAACATGTTCGCGCTCGGCCTGATGTCGTGGATGTTCAGCCGTCCGACCGAGCCGACCGTCGAGTGGATGCGCGCCAAGTTCGCCGCCCAGCCCGAGCTCGCCGAGGCCAACATCACCGCGTTGCAGGCCGGGTTCGCCTTCGGCGAGACGACCGAGCTGTTCGCGCACAGCTACGAGGTCGCGCCCGCCGAACTGCCACCCGGCAGGTACCGCCAGATCACCGGCAACACCGCGATCGCCTATGGGCTGGTCGCGGCCGCCGAGCGCTCTGGCCTGCCCATGTTCCTGGGCGGCTACCCGATCACGCCGGCCAGTGACGTGCTGCACGAGCTCGCGCGCCTCAAGCACTTCGGGGTCCGCACGTTCCAGGCCGAGGACGAGATCGCCGGCGTGGGCGCTGCACTGGGCGCCGCGTTCGCGGGCAGCCTGGCCGCCACGGTGACGTCCGGCCCCGGGGTCGCGCTCAAGACCGAGACCATCGGTCTGGCCGTGAGCGTCGAGCTGCCGCTGCTCATCCTGAACATCCAGCGCGGCGGCCCGTCGACGGGGCTGCCAACCAAGACCGAGCAGTCGGACCTGCTCCAGGCGATGTACGGCCGCAATGGCGAGGCGCCCGTGCCGATCATCGCGGCGGCGACGCCCGGCGACTGCTTCTACGCCGCGATCGAAGCCGCCCGCATCGCCATCACGTACCGGACGCCGGTGTTCGTGCTGTCGGACGGGTACCTCGCGAACGGCGCCGAGCCGTGGCGGGTGCCCGACGTCGACGACCTGCCGGACCTGTCGTCGGCCGTGCAGTTCGCCACGGACCCCAACGACGGTGACCGGTTCCTGCCGTTCCGGCGTGACGCCGCGACGCTCGCGCGCCCGTGGGCGATCCCGGGAACACCGGGCCTGGAGCATCGGATCGGCGGTCTCGAGAAGGCCGACGGGACGGGCAACATCTCCTACGACCCCGACAACCACCACCGGATGACCGAGCTGCGCGCCGCCAAGGTCGCGCGGATCGCCGAGTCCATCCCGCCGGTGGAGGTCGACCACGTCGACGGCGCACGGCTGCTGGTGCTCGGATGGGGCTCCACATACGGGCCGATCCGCGCTGCGGTCCGACGGGCGCGCCTCGACGGCATGCCGGTCGCCGTCGCGCACCTGCGGCACCTCAACCCGTTCCCGTCCAACCTGGCCGAGGTACTGAACGGCTACGACCGCGTGCTCGTGCCCGAGATGAACGCCGGTCAGCTGCAGAAGCTGCTACGCGCCGAGTTCCTCGTCGACGTGCACGGCTACCACCGCGTCAGCGGGCTGCCGTTCACCGCCGCCGAGCTGATCGATGCGATCGCCCACGAGTTGAAGGGCCTGTCGTGACCGAGACCGCCACCCGCGACGGCGCCGACGCCGCGCGCCCACTGACGAAGAAGGACTTCTCCAGCGACCAGGAGGTGCGCTGGTGCCCCGGCTGCGGTGACTACGCGATCCTCGCCAACGTGCAGGGCGTCATGCCGTCGCTCGGGATCCCGCGCGAGAACCTCGTGTTCGTGTCGGGGATCGGCTGCGCCGCGCGGTTCCCGTACTACATGGAGACGTACGGGTTCCACTCGATCCACGGTCGCGCGCCGGCGATCGCGACGGGCATCAGCGTGACGCGGCCGGATCTGAAGGTGTTCGTGGTCACCGGCGACGGCGACGCGCTGTCGATCGGCGGCAACCACCTCATCCACGCCATGCGCCGCAACGCCAACATGACGATCCTGCTGTTCAACAACCAGATCTACGGGTTGACCAAGGGGCAGTACTCGCCGACCAGTGAGCTCGGCAAGATCACGAAGTCGACGCCCATGGGGTCGCTCGACTACCCGTTCAACCCTGTCAGCGTCGCGCTCGGCGCCGAGGCGACCTTCGTGGCACGCTCCATCGACAACGAGCGCCAGCACCTCACCGACATGCTCACGCGTGCGGCCAACCACGAGGGCACCGCGTTCATCGAGATCTACCAGAACTGCAACATCTTCAACGACGGCGCCTTCGATGCGGTGCGCAAGAACCGTCCGCAGCAGATCCGCCTCGAGCACGGCAGGCCGATCCGCTTCGGTGCGGAGGATGAGTTCGGCGTCGCGCTGAAGCGCACGGGCGAGCTCGAGATCGTCGACGCGACGCGCGTGGCCGAGGACGTGCTGCTGGTCCACGACGCCCACCGCGAGGACCCGGGCCTGGCGTTCATGCTGTCACGCCTGTCACACACGCCGCAGGGACCGACACCGATCGGACTGTTCCGTCAGGTCGAGCGTCCGGTCTACGGCACGCGGCTGAACGCACAGCTCGACGACGCGGTGGCCCGCCGCGGCGCCGGTGACCTCGCGACGCTGCTGGCCGGCCCGGACAACTGGATGGTCAACTGAACGCGAACGACGGTGCTCGGATGAGCGACGATCGCACCCACGATGCCGAGCCGGGGCCCGACGACGGACGGGAGGCCCGATCGGGCGTCGACCTCGACCGACATGCGGATGCCGGCGACGATCTGGGACGCTTCGCCGGACGCGAGCGGCGACCTCCCGACGAGAGCGACCCCGAGCTCGAAGACATCTTCAAGGCGGCGGTCGAGGAGGGCACACTGCGGCTCCGCCGGAGCTGGCCCACACTGCTTGCGACGGGCCTCATCGGCGGCGTCGATCTGTCGATCGGGGTCATCGCCCTGGTGGTCGTCGAGCACGAGACGGGCGACCCGCTGCTGGCGGCGTTGGCGTTCACCATCGGGTTCGTCGCGCTGACCCTGGCTCGCGGCGAGCTGTTCACCGAGAACTTCCTCGTGCCGGTGGCGGCCGTCGTCGCGCAGCAGGCGCGCATGCGTGAGCTGGGCCGTCTGTGGTTCGGGACCGGCCTGCTGAACCTGGCCGGCGGCTGGGTCGTCATGGGGCTGCTCATGTCCGCACTGCCCGAGCTGGGGCCGACGGCGACATCGATCGCCGAGATGTACCCGGAGATGGGGATCACCTGGCCGGCGTTCGCGCTCGCGATCATGGGCGGCGCGGTGATCACGATCATGACGTGGATGGAACGCAACTGTGACACACAGGGACCGAGGATCGTCGCCGCGGTGGCGGCCTCGTTCGTGCTGGCGGCGGTACCGCTGAACCACGTGATCGTCAGCTCGCTGGAGATGTTCGCGGCGCTGCACGCCGGTGCGCCGTTCGGGTACGCCGACTACCTCGCCGTCGCCGCGTGGGCGATGCTCGGCAACATGGTCGGCGGGCTGGTGCTGGTGACGGTCGTCCGGCTGGTGCAGGTCGGACGCGGACCGATCGAGGACGCCCGACGGACGCCGGCCGACGAGCTGAACCCCGGCAACGTCCGACGCAGGAAACGCGCCGCGTCGGACAAGGGGTGAGCGCGCGCATGGCATGATGCGCGATCGACGCGGCGTGACCGGTGCGGCCACGGGTCACCGGTCGATGGACGAGGTTGGGAGCACGTGTGAAGATCCTGCTGGTCTCGGGTGGGAGGTCGTTGACGCGCCAGGTCACCACGGCGCTGCCCGAGGATGCCGAGGTTGTCGAGGTCCGGACCCCACAACGTGGGCTGGCCGTCCTCGACAGCGGTGAGCACGCGTTCGACATCGTCCTCGGTGACGCCGACACCCATCCGACCGGCGGCTTCTACCTGGTCCGCGAGATCCGCGGCCGGCAGACCGACGGCGCCGACCTGCCACCGGTCGTCCTGCTGATCGCACGACCGCAGGACGAGTACCTGTGCCGGTGGGTGCAGGCCGACGCATGGGTGGTCAAGCCCGTCGACCCGTTCGATCTCGCCGAGGTCCTGGGCGCGCTCGTCGACGGCGACGAGGTTCCCGCGCTGCCCGGTGTCGGCCGGCTGGGCCACGCCCCGCAGCTGGGACCGGGTGGCGGCGTGAGCGCCGACCGGACGACGCTGGGGGGCACCCGCGGTGAGATCCCCGCACACCGGGAGGCCGGGAGAACCACCCCGTGACGGTTCAGACCGGGCTGTCGTGGCCCGACGTCACCAACCGGCTGCTCGCCGGTGACGACCTGTCCGCCGATGAGGCGGCGGCGGCCATGGACGCCATCATGGACGGCTCGACGTCGCCGGTGCAGATCGCCGGCTTCCTCGTGGCGCTGCGCGCCAAGGGTGAGACCGCCGTCGAGATCGCCGGGCTCGCACGGACCATGCGGCGCTTCGCGCTGGCGGTCCCGGTCGACGGTCCCTGCGTCGACACGTGCGGTACCGGTGGCGACCGCTCCGGCACGTTCAACATCTCGACCGTCGCCGCCGTCATCGCCGCAGCCGCGGGCGCGCGCGTCGCCAAGCACGGCAACCGCGCCGCCAGCGGACGCTGCGGCTCGGCCGATCTGCTCGAGGCGTGGGGCGTGGCGATCAGCCTGCCTCCCGAGGCTGTCGCGCGCTGCATCGACGAGGTCGGCATCGGCTTCTGCTTCGCCCCCGCCTACCACCCGGCGATGCGTCACGTGATGCCCGCGCGCCGCGAGTTGGCGGTCCCCACGGTGTTCAACATCCTCGGCCCGCTGACGAACCCCGCGGGCGCTGCGCACCAGACGATCGGCGCCCGCGATGCACGGATCGCCGAACAGATGGCGGACGTGCTCGCCGAGCTGGACACACGCCACGCGCTCGTCTTCCACGGAGCCGACGGGCTCGACGAGTTGACCACCACGGCCCCGTCACAGGTGTGGGAGGTGCGCGGCCGACACGTGACGAGCTACCGCTTCGATCCCACGGACCTCGGCATCCCGAGGGCGGCGCCGGCCGACCTCGTCGGCGGGGATGTGGCCGCCAACCGCGCCATCGCGGACGCCGTCCTCGAGGGTGCGCCAGGGCCGGCGCGTCACGCCGCGGTGCTGGGCGCCGCCGCCGCGCTCTATGCGGCCGACGTGGTCGACAGCGTCGCCACCGGGCTCATCACGGCGGCCGCCGCCGTCGACGACGGCACCGCCCGGGACGTCCGCGACCGCTGGGTCGCGTTGTCGACCAGCCTGGCCGGTTGACGCGGACGTCGACGCGCGACGCTCGTCAGGATCGCGCGATGGCCGCCACGACGGATGTCCAACCCCGTCGGTACGGGACGTTCGAGGGCGACGTCATCGGCACTCCCAGGCGCCCTCTCACCCGAGATCGCCTTCGCGGCGTTCGTCGCATCATCGAAGCGGCCGACACGCCGTGTGCGTTCGTTCGGGACTCGGCGCGGAGAACGCGTTCATGTAGCGACGGCTCAGGCCGTGGCCGGGACACGCGGCATCCGTTTGTCGCCGAGTTCGGCCGCGCGGGATCCGGAATGCCGTCGACGCAGGCGCCGGGCCACCGCCGCCAAGGTCGCGCCCCCGGCAGAGGTTTGCGCCCAGGTGCCGTCGACGTCGAGCAGCACGGCGCCCCCGGTGGTCAGCCAGCGGTGCAGCACCAGCCGCTCGGCGACGAGCGCCGACGGATCGTCGACGCGAACGTCGATCGTCGACGGCAGTGTGGCCGCCGTCGTCGCAGCCGCGTCGCGTGACGCCCTCGCGCTCGCCGCCAGCCGGCCGCCGACGACGCGGACCACCTCACCGTCGTCGCCGGTCAGCGGGCGCCATGCGGTGAGCGACACGCCATCCAACGCGTCGGCCGTCCGGCTGCGCGTCAGCACCTCGACCAGCATCGACAGCCGGTCACGGCGCCATGCCGCGTCGTCGTAGCGCTCCGCGTCGGCGCGCACGGTCAGCTGGTGGAGCAGGCGTCCGATCGCGACGCCCGCACCACCGCGCATCGCCTCGCGCACCTGGACCACGATCGCGTCGTAGGCTGCGGGGGTGACGTCGCCGGTGCAGGGCGCGGCACAGCGCGCCATCTCGGCCAGCGCACAGGCCGGCGCGCGCGTGCGGGCGCCGATCCGCATGGTGCAACGGCGCAGCGGCAGCGCGTCGTGCAGCGCGTCGCGGATCTGCTCGGCCTGACGGGTGGACCGCAGCGGACCGACGTACGTCGCGCCGTCGTCGCGGACGGCGCGGACGATTGACAGGCGCGGGAAGCGCTCGGCAGTCAGCTTGACCCACACGGGTCGTCGCGGCGGCTTGTCCCGGCGGTTGTAGCGGGGTCGCCAGCGGGCGATCGCCCGCACCTCGCGGACGCGTGCCTCGACCTCCGTCGGGCAGACCCGGTGATCGATCCGGTGCGTCTCCCGCAGCAGCCTGCGCACCATGTGACGCGGATCGTTGCCGAAGTAGGTCCGCACCCGCGCCCGCAGATCGATTGCCTTGCCGACGTAGAGGATCTCCCCGCTGCCGGAGCGGAACGCGTAGACGCCCGGCGCAGCCGGCAACCGGTCGGCCAGCCGGTGGCGTTGACCGACCGTGGACAGGTCGCGTCGACGGCACAGCTCGAGCAGACCGTCCAACGTCGTGACACCCAGCCCGGCGGCGCGCTCGAGCAGCGCGTGCAGCACCTCGACCGTCGCACGCGCGTCCGGCAGTGCCCGGTGCGTCGGCGACGTCGTGGTGCGGAAGTGCGCGCTCAACGTCGCGAGCCTGCAGTTGCGCACCTCGTCGCGGACCAGACGGCGTGCCAACGTGGCGGTGCACACGACCGGGAGATCGAGCGGCGGGTAGGCGTGCCGCGTCAGGGCCGCGTTCAGGAACGACACGTCGAAGCGGGCCGAGTGTGCCACGAGCACCGACCCGTGCAGCAGTTCGAGCAGCATCGGCAGCACCGCGGTGATCGGCGGAGCGTCCGCGACGAGTTGGTTGCTGATGCCGGTCAGGGCCGTGATCGACCGGGGGATCATGATGCCGGGGCTGACCAGTGTCGACAGCTCGCGCTGCCGGTCCCCGCCGTGCACGCGCACCGCGCCGACCTCGGTGATCGCACACGTCGCGGGCGAGCCGCCGGTCGTCTCGAGGTCGACGACCGTGAACGGCACGGCACGCAGTGGAGTCGCACCATCCACGACGCCGTTGTGGGGAAGTGGTCGCGGCATCCGTGCGAGCATAGACGAACGTGCGTTCGATCCGCCAGTGTCGGAGCCCCAGGCCGGTCGCGCCGCCGACCACCCGGTCACACGAAGCGACGGGGTGACCGGTTCGTCGATCGCGACCGGGTCAGCGCGGGCCGGTGTCGTCGCCGGTCGCGCGCAGCGCGCGCTGCAGCTCCACGGCACCGCCGGCCCCCTCGGCCTCTGCCGCCCGGCGGATGTACACGTTCGGGACGTGTTCGGGCCGGCTGGGGTCGACGGGGTAGACGAGGACCGGCATCGGAGCGTCACGGACGACGCGCTGGCTGATGAGCCCCCACCGCGTGGGTTCGAGCAGCCGGGTGCGTGCGGGCTCGCCCATGATGATCAGATCGCACTCCAGGTCCGACGCCACGTCGACCAGCACGCGGGCGACGCTCTCGGCCCGGCGGTGGACCGTCTGGATCGGGATCCCGCGCTCGTCGGCGAACTCACGGAACGTGCGCAGCACGGCCGGCTCGTCGTCGCCGGCGAGGTCCGACGGGCGCGACACGTGGACGGCCACGATCTCCCCACCCAGGTTGCCGACCAGGTCGAACAGGAACGGCATGCGCGGCACGATCACCTCGGAGTTGCCGGCGGGGATCAGCACGCGCCGGATGCTGCGGGTCACGTCCATGTCGTCGAGGACCGGCTCGGTGACCGTGTCGGCCGCGCCGGCCTCCCCGGCACGTGTCAGCACACGCCGCGCGACCAGCGGGCCGGACAGCTCGAACACCACGATCGAGCCCAGCACGACCGGGGACAGCACCGCGCCGAGCTCGGGCGTCCGTTCCGAAACGAACGCGGCGAGCGCGATCGCCATGCCCGCGTGGGGCAGGAGGCTCAGACCCGTCCGTACACCGAGGGTGCGCTGCTGCATGCCGCCGGCCAGGACGGCACCGCCGGTGGCCCCGGCGACCTTGCCGATCGTGCGCGCCACGACGTACGCCGCTCCGACGAGCCCGGCACCGGCGAGCTCGTCGATATGGATGTCGGCCCCTGCGACCACGAAGAAGATCAGGTAGATCGGCGCCTCGAGCGTTCGCACGGCCGCGAAGAAGCGGTCGGCGAGCCACGGAGCGGCGTTCGCCACGTACAGGCCGCTCACGAGACTGGTCGCGACGACGGATCCGTCGATCGCGATCGCGGCGCCCGTGGTCGCCGTCAGCACGACGAGCAGGAACAGCAGCAGCTCGCCGGAGGACTCGATGGCCGGTCCGTACGTCTTCAGCAGCACGCCACCCAGCAGACCGATCACCGTCGAACCGACGACGATCTGGGCGAAGGCGCCGACGATCGCGGCAGGCGACGACACCGCGCCGGTGAACGCGAGGACGACCGGGAAGGCGAGGCCGAACGCCGCGGCGACGGCGACGTTCGTCAGCGCGACGCTGGCCAGCACGACGTCAGTGGTCTCACCGGCGGCGCGCTGCTCCTTGACGGTCGCCGTGACCGTGAGCACGCCGGTTTCGGCGGCGATCAACGCCAGCAGGAGCGCCACCTGCACGCCCACGCCGACGACCTGCAGCGCGATGAACACCAACGTGCTCGTCACGAGCAGCTGCACGACGTTCAATGGCAGTAGCAGACCGCGACGGGCACGCAGGTCGTCGATGCGCAGCCGGTCGCCGATCAGGAAGATGATCGCCGCCAGCGCGAGCTCGGTCAGCAGCTTGAGCCCGTTGATGTTCGCGTCGTTGATGAGCTCGAACGGACCGTCCGGCCCGATCAGCACCCCGAGCGCCAGGAAGACGATGATCTCGGGGACGAAGCGGCGGACGATCTTGCTGACGGCGATCGCCAGCCCCGCGAGCAGGGCGATGATCAGCAGGGTCAAATCCGGCACGGTCTTCCTTACGGACGCAGATCGAGACGGCGGAGGACGTGCGGTCGACAGTGACGGCTGGAAGATCGCAAGCCTATCCGCGTTGGCGGGGCGATGATGCGCGACCGGTCGACGGGGCATCGGCCGATCGTCCGGTCGCCGCCTCGCCGCGGCCCTGGTCGGGTCACCCGGCGCGGTGCGCGTCGAACCAGCCGAGTGCTCGCTGGCGCGCCTCGCGATGGTCCACGATCGGCGCCGGGTAGGTGCCGTCGATCGTCACCGCGCAGTCCTGCGCCACGTCGTCCGGCATGTCCCACGGATGGTGGATGAACGCCGGGGGCACGTCGGCGAGCTCGGGTACCCACCGGCGCACGTAGGCACCGTCCGGGTCGAAGCGCTCGCCCTGGGTGACGGGGTTGAAGATGCGGAAGTACGGCTGCGCATCCGTGCCGGTGCCGGCGGCCCACTGCCAGCCGCCGTTGTTGCTCGACAGGTCACCGTCGATCAGGTGCTCGAGGAAGTGGCGCTCGCCGATGCGCCAGTCGATCAGCAGGTCCTTGCACAGGAAGCTCGCCACGATCATGCGCGCGCGGTTGTGCATCCAGCCGGTCGCGCGCAGCTGGCGCATTCCCGCGTCGACGATCGGGTAGCCGGTCATCCCGTCACGCCACGCGGCGACGGCGTCGGGATCGTCGTCCCAGGGCAACGACCGGTACTGCGCGTTGAACTCCTCGGTCAGCACGTCGGGCCATGCGGCGAGGACGTGCAGGTAGAAGTCCCGCCACGCCAGTTCCGTCGCGAACGCCCTGTGGCCGCTGTTGCGCAGGTCCAGCCGGGAGCGCACCCGACGGACCGACAGGCAGCCGAAGTGCAGGTCCGCGGACAGTCGGCTCGTGCCGTCCGCGGCCAGCACGTCACGCTGCTCGTCATAGTCGTCGGCGGGCGCGTCGAGGAAGCGTGCGAGCCGGTCGCGTGCGGCCGTCTCGCCACCGGTCTGTCGCTGTGCCGGCTCGTCGAGATCCAACGACGACCCCGTCGGCAGGTCCTCGCTGGCGACAGTGCCGTGGCCGGGTACGCGGCCGGGCGCGTCGAGCGGATCGTCGACCGCCCGCTGGCGCCACTGACGGTGGAACGGCGTGAACACCTTGTAGGTCTCGCCGGCGGTCGTGAGGACGGTGCCGGGATCGTGTAGCGCGGCGCCGGGGTGATCGACCACGTCGGGCGCATCGTCGAGGCGTGCGAGCGCCGACCGCACGGCCTCGTCGCGCCGCGTCGCATACGGCGTGTGGTCCCGGCTGTGGTGGACGGCGGTCGCGCCGACCTCGGCCGCCACGGCCGGAACCACCTTGTCGGGAGCTCCCGTGCGCAGCACGAGGCGTGCGCCACGCTCCCGGAGGTTGTCGTCGAGGTCGGTGAGAGCCTCGCACAGGTAGGCCAGGCGCGCCGGGCTCACCCGCCCGCGCTCGACGATCGCGGGATCCCACACGAACAGGGGCACAATGCGTGTGTCGTCGTCCGCGTCGTCCATGGCGGCGTGCAGCGCCGGATGGTCGTCGACCCGCAGATCACGGCGGAACCAGACGATGCGTGTGTCCACTGTGGGTCCTCGATTCGCAGATCGGACGGCGACCGTCGAACGGTAGCGTCGACAACGACAGATGTGCTACGGTATCGAACAGATGTTCGCCACCGGTGGAGGTGTGTGATGCGGATCGACTGCGGTGACTGCGCGATGCAGCACACGTCCGCGTGCGACGACTGCATCGTGACGGCCCTGCTCGACCGTCGGGATGGCGAGGCGGTCGTGCTCGATCTCGAACAGGCGCGTGCCGTGCGCGCGCTGCAGCGCGGGGGCCTGGCGCCGCGCAGCAGGTTCCTTCCGGTCGATCGCACGCTGTCGCGGTGACACCGGCGGCGCCACCCGGCGCCCAGTCGCGCTGACATCGGCGGCGCCACAGGGCACGCTGGCGCTGATGTCCCACCGCCGCTCCGAGTCGTCGCTCGACGTCCGACGCCTGCCCGGTGGGGTGGTCCCATGGTCGATCGTCGTGGTCATCGTGGCCGTCGGGGCCCTGGCGGTCCTCGCCCGTCCATTGGCGCCCGACCTTGGTCCCGTGCCCGATCCCGGGCGCTGGTTCACGACGCCGCAGCTCGAGCGCATCGCCGCCTACCAGCGGCCGCTGCGCTGGGCGGTGCTGCTCGCGACCATCGTCGACGTTGCGGTGCCGGTGACGATCGCCGTCACCGCGACGGGGCGGCGGCTCGTCGCGCGGGTGGTCAACGGCATCGGTGTGCAGCGGCCCGGACGGGCCGCTGCCGCCGTCACGGTCGTCATCGTGGGCCTGACCACGCTGGTCGGACTGCCGGTCGACCTCTGGGCGCACCGGCACGCACGGCTGTTCGGGTTGTCGACGCAGTCGCTGGCCGGCTGGGCGGGCGACCGCGCGATCGAGCTGGCCATCACGGCCGTCGGCGCTGCGCTGGTGGTGGGCGTCGGCTACGCCCTGGCGGCGCGGTGGCCAAGGCGCTGGGTCCTGGTCGCCATACCACTGGGATTGTTGGCGACGGCCGTGCTGACGTTGTCGGCGCCGCTGATCCTCGAACCACTGCGCTACCGGGTGACACCCCTGCCGCCAGGTGAGGTGCGGGACGAGTTGACCGACGTGCTGGCGGCGGAAGGTCGTGGCGACGCCGCGCTGCTGGTCGCCGACGCCAGCCGGCGGACCACCCGGCAGAACGCGTATGTCTCCGGTCTCGCCGGCACCCGTCGGATCGTGCTGTTCGACACGCTGTTGGAGCGTCCGCCGCCGGAGGTTGCGCTGATCGTCGCCCACGAGCTGGCGCACGAACGGCATCGGGATCTGGCGCGCGGCGTGCTGGCCGGTGGCGCGGGCCTGGCGGTCGTGTGCGCGCTGGTGGACGGGGTGGCGCGGTGGCGGGTGCGGCGTGGGCGGCAGGACGGCGTCGCCGATCCAATGGCCGCCGGCGTGGTCGTCGCGGTGCTGGTGGTCACGCTGATGGTCACGGCGCCGGTGTCGGCGTGGGTCAGCCGCCGTGCCGAGGCGGCGGCCGACCTCGGGTCGCTCGAGCTGACCGGTGCGGTCGCCGACTACTGTGCGGTGCAACGCGGGCTGGTCGTGCGCAACCTGTCGGACCCCGCGCCGCCGACCTGGGCACGCCTGTGGTGGTGGACCCATCCGCCCGCGGCCAGCCGCCTGCAGCTGGCGTCGACGTTCGACGACGCGGCCTGCGCAAACTGAGCCGGCCACGCCGCCGACGCTGATCCACGCCTCCGACCCGGCCCGGCCCTGCCCGCGTCGCGTCCGGGAACGCTGGTCCGGTGCCGCTCGTCAGGCGTCCGTCGTGAGCGTCCGCAGGTCGTCGGCAAAGCGGGCGACGATGGCGTCCCACGACCAGTTCGGCGCCACCCATGACCGCGCCGCCGTGCCCATCTCGGCGGCCGCCGACGGTGGTCGCAGCATGTCGATCAGCACCGCGGCGATCTCGTCGACGTCGTCACCGTCGACGAGCCTGCCCGTCACACCGTCGCGCAGTGCCTCAGGGCTGCCACCGCTGCGTCCCGCCACGACGGGCACACCGCAGGCCTGTGCCTCCAGGAACACCACCCCGAAGCCCTCCTGCTCCAGCCCGCCCCAGCGGCTGCGGTTCGGGTGCGCGAAGACGGTGCCGGCCCGGTAGTGCGCGGGCAGCTCATCCCACGGGATGCTGCCGGCGAAGACCACGGCACCCCGGACGTGTCGGCGGGCAAGGCGTTCCAACCGTCGCCGGTACCGCCCGGCACCGACGATGAGCAGGCGGACGTCACCCACGGCGGCGCGGACCCGCGGAAGCGCACGGATGAGCTGGTCCTGACCTTTGCGTGGCACCAGACGTCCGATCGTGACGATGACCGGTCCGGTGCCCAGTGCGTACCGCTCACGGACCGCGGTCCCGTCGACGGCCGGGTTGAAGCGATCCAGGTCCACGCCGTTGCGCACCAGCCGGATCGGCGGATCGTCGTCGCCGACGAGCGCGTGCAGCGCGTCGGCTGTGTAGGAGCTGACCGAGAACAGCTGGTCCGCGCGGCCGAGCACCGCCGCGAACAGCTGGCGCAGTCCGGGGACACGCGCCGGCAGCACGAGCTCGGCGCCATGGCTGCACACGGCCCAGGGCAGGCCCGTCGCAGGGCCGAGCGGCGTCAGTGGCGCCGGCGCCATGAACACCACCACCGACGCGCGGTGGGCTTCGACCGCTGCGTGCAGCGCCGCGCGGGTCGCGCGGGTAGGCCACAGGTAGCGGTGGTGTCCGCGCCACACGGGATAGTCCAGGCGCGGGTCATCGGCGGCGGGATGTGCCGGCGCGAACACGCCGACGTCATCGAGGCGCGCGGCGATCTGGGCGACGTACTGCTGGATGCCGCCGACGTCGGGCAGGAAGTCGTTGGTGACCAGCAACGGGCGGAGCACGGGCAACCTTCGTGTCGGACAGCGCGCAAGGCTACCGCCGGTTGCGGTGCGCGCCGGCCGGGCAGCATCAGATCGAGGGGCCGGGCGACCGAGGAGATGCAGGACCGATGGCAGGTATTCCGGAGCAGTTCGCGGCCTTCGTGGCCGTCAAGGACGACGACGAGGTGCGACGGGAGATCCGCCAGCTCGGTCCCGGCGACCTGCCCGACGGCGACGTCACCATCCGTGTCGCCTGGTCCAGCGTCAACTACAAGGACGGCCTGGCCACGATCCCCAAGGGCCAGGTCGCGCGGATCTCACCGCTGATCCCCGGGATCGACATGGCGGGCACGGTCGTGACGTCGACCAGCGACGCGTTCGCGGACGGCGACGCGGTGCTGGCTCACGGGTACGCCATCGGTGTCGCGCATCATGGCGGCTATGCGCAGTACGCGCGGGTCCCCGCCGACTGGGTCGTGCCGCTCGAGGGGCTGTCGGCCAGGGAGGCGATGATCATCGGCACCGCCGGCTACACGGCGGCGATGTCGGTGCAGCGGATCATGGAGCACGGGATCGTGCCCGACGACGGGCCCGTGCTGGTCACCGGGGCCAGCGGAGGCGTCGGCAGCATGGGTGTCGATCTGCTGGCCGGGCAGGGCTACGAGGTCGTGGCGAGCACGGGTGATCCCGATGCGCACGAGTGGCTGCGCGCCAGGGGCGCGGCCGAGGTCATCGACCGGCTCGACATCGACGACATCCGCCCGCTCGACGAGCAGCGGTGGGCCGCCGCGGTCGACTGCGTCGGTGGGGCGCCGCTCGCCAAGGTGCTGTCCCAGACCGCGATCGGCGGACTGGTCGCGGCCAGTGGCAACACGGCCGGCCTCGGGTTGCAGACGTCGGTGGCGCCGTTCATCCTGCGCGGGATCACGCTGGCCGGCATCGACTCGGCGAACCACCCGATCGACGACCGTCGCGCGTTGTGGAGGCGCCTCGCGGGCGACATGCGTCCCTCGTCGCTGGACGCCAGCCAGGAGGTCGGGCTCGACGACCTCGAGGCGACGCTCGACGCGATCCTCGCGGGCGCCACCCGGGGTCGCGTGATCGTCGATCTCGGGGACTGACGGCGACGCCGGACGGTCCGCCATGCACGGCGCTCAGCGTCTGCCGTCGTGCTCCGGTGTGGGTGCCGCCGCGAGATCCTCGTCCGCCGGATCGTCGTCGATCTCCGGTGCGCTCTCCTCGAGCTCCAGGCCGCGGGTCTCTGGGAACCACCGGTAGCCGGCGGCCGTCATCGCCGCCAACGCACCGACCGACACGGACGCCATCGCGAAGGAACCGGTGATGTCGCTGAGCGTTCCGAACAGCACCAGGCCCGCCACGGCGCCGAGCACCCCGGCCGCGGCGACCCACCCCTGGGTCGTCGCGCGGATGCTGGTCGGGAACACCTCGGTCGACAACGCGCCGAAGCCGGGGCCGTACGCCCCCTGGGCGAAGATGCCGGCCCAGAAGCCGCTGACGAGAGCCACGGTCGATCCGCTGTACGCGAGGGCCACCGACGCCGCGACGAGCAGGTGGAATCCGATGACGGCCGGCCGCCGGCCGAGGCGATCGGAGATCCAACGGCCGATGAGCAGGCCGACGAGCCCGACCGGTCCGGACACGATCACAAGCACCGCCATCGTCGCGCGGCTGAGCCCCAACTGGCCCTCGCCGTAGAAGAACAGGTAGGTGTTGTGCGGGCCCGTCACGACGTTGAACGTGAAGGTGACGATCACCAGCAGCAGAAGCCGTCGGCGCAGCCTCGGGTGGATGGAGCCGAAGGCCGACAGGCGCGGCCGCGTCTCGACCGCCGCCCGCCTGGCACGCAGCGCCTTGAAGCGGTCGGGCTCGGCGAGCATCGGGGCCAGCAGCGGCAGGAGGACGAGGAACACGACCGCGAGGGCGAAGACGCCACGGAAGCCACCGCCGAGCAGATCGTTGAGCGGGACGCGGACGACCGACACGATGCCGGTGCCCACCGCGTAGCCGGCGACCGCCAGAGCAATCGCCTTCGTCCGGTCGGCGCTGCGGACCTCCTCACTCGCGACGACGGAGCCGACCGCGGTGGTCGCCGAGAACAGCGGTCGGCTGATCGCGACGACTGCGACGAACCACCAGAACGACGGACTCAGCGCCGCCACCGACGTCAGCAGCAGCCCGGTGCCGACGCACCACAGCAGCACGCGGCGCCGGCCGAGACGGTCGGCGACGCTGGCGATCGGCAGCGCGGCCAGGCTGGCGAAGCGGATGATGGCCAGACCAATGCCGACCGTGGTCGCCGACAGCCCGACCTGCTCGGCGGTCGTCGCGGCGTCCTCGCCGAACGCGGTCGCGACGTCCGACAGCGAGGCCGTCGGCGCGAACTGCGCGAACCCCGTCGCGACGGCGAGCAGCGCGACCGCGATGATCGACGGGTGCCGCCAGCCGTGCAGGTGCACGCGCGTCATCGAAGGTCGGGGCATGGACCTGGTCCGAGGGTGCGGGCGGCCGTCAGGCCGCCGGTGGGTGGGGACCGGTGGGTGCGGGCGGCCGCCAGGCCGCCGGTGGGTGGGGACCGGTGTGTGCGGGCGCAGTCGACCAGCGGCATGGTAGGTAGGTTGGACCGGTCCGATACTCTATGCATTCGCGTGAGACCAGAACGCGCACAGGCCGGCCCGACCGGATCCGGCGTCCCCGACCAGCCACGGAGAGCACGTTGGCCGGGGCGCCTCGACAGGAGCGTGCGAACGAGATGAACCTGTGGCCCGGCAAACCGTACCCGCTGGGAGCGCAGTGGGACGGTACCGGCACGAACTTCGCGCTGTTCAGCGAGCACGCGGAGGCCGTCGATCTGTGCCTGTTCAACCGCGACGGGCACGAGACCTCTGTGGCGCTGTCCGAGCCGACCGCGTTCATATGGCACGGCTATCTGCCGGGCATCGGCCCCGGTCAGCGCTACGGCTTCCGCGTCCACGGTCCGTGGGACCCCACCCAGGGGCACCGCTTCAACGGCGCGAAGCTGCTGCTCGACCCCTATGCCAAGGCGATCGAAGGACGGGTCGACTGGCACCCCTCGGTGTTCGGCTACGACATGGACGCCGACGACACGGTGTCCGACGAGCGCGACTCCGCGCCCCACGTGCCGAAGGGCATCGTGACCAACCCGTTCTTCGACTGGGCCGACGACCGCCATCCCAGGACGCCGTGGTTCGAGACGATGATCTACGAGACCCACGTGCGCGGGCTCACGATGCGCCACCCCGACGTCCCGGCCGAGCTGCGCGGCACCTACGCCGGGCTGGGATCGCCGGTGATCATCGACTACCTGACCAACCTCGGCGTGACCGCGGTGGAGCTCCAGCCTGTCCACCGGTTCATCCACGACCACTTCCTCGTGCGCAAGGGTCTGCGCAACTACTGGGGCTACAACTCGATCGGCTTCTTCGCGCCGCACGACGAGTACGCGGCCCGCAGCGGCGACAGCCGGAGCATCTACGAGTTCAAGAGCATGGTGAAGTCGCTCCACGAGGCCGGCCTCGAGGTCATCCTGGACGTCGTCTACAACCACACGGCCGAGGGTAACCACCTCGGTCCCACGCTCTCGCTGCGCGGCATCGACAACGCGTCGTACTACCGCCTGGTCGACGACGACCGCCGCTACTACATGGACTACACGGGTACCGGCAACTCGCTGAACGCCCGGCACCCGCATGTGCTGCAGCTGATCATGGACTCGTTGCGCTACTGGGTGCTCGAGATGCACGTCGACGGGTTCCGCTTCGACCTCGCTTCGACCCTGGCGCGGGAGCTGCACGACGTCGATCGGCTGAGCGCGTTCTTCGACATCATCCAGCAGGACCCCGTCATCAGCCAGGTCAAGCTGATCGCCGAGCCCTGGGACGTCGGTGAGGGCGGCTACCAGGTCGGCAACTTCCCGACGCTGTGGACCGAGTGGAACGGCAAGTACCGCGACACCGTCCGCGACTTCTGGCGCGGCGAGACCCACGGCATCGGCGAGCTGGCTTCGCGGATGGCCGGGTCGAGCGACCTGTACGCCCACAACGGGCGGCGTCCCTACGCGTCGATCAACTTCGTCACCGCGCACGACGGGTTCACCTTGCGTGACCTCGTGTCCTACAACAACAAGCACAACGAGGCGAACCTCGACGACAACAGCTCGGGTGAGGACCACAACCGTTCGTGGAACCACGGCGTCGAGGGGCCCACCGACGATCCGGAGGTCACCGCGTTGCGGCTGCGTCAGCAACGCAACGTGCTGACGACGCTGTTCATCTCGCAGGGTGTGCCGATGCTGCTCGGTGGCGACGAGTTCGGGCGCTCGCAGCAGGGCAACAACAACACCTACTGCCAGGACAACGAGCTGTCCTGGTACGACTGGGACCTCGGCGAGGAACAGGAGGATCTGCTGTCGTTCACCCGGCGGCTGATCCGTCTGCGTGCCGACCACCCGGTGTTCCGGCGCCAGCAGTTCTTCCGCGGCGCGACCGAGGACACCGTCGACCTCGACTGGTTGCGTCCCGACGGGGCGGACATGAGCGCTGAGGACTGGGACGCCGGCGACCAGCGCTCGATCATGGTCTTCCTCAACGGCCGGGCGATACCGACGCCGGACGCGCGCGGCCAGCAGATCCTCGACGACAGCTTCCTGGTGCTGATCAACGCCGATGCCGAGCAGGTCAAGTTCACCCTGCCACGGGAGGCGTACGGCCGCCGCTGGCAGCTCGTGGTCGACACGGCCGATCCGGACGACCGCCGTACCGGACCCCATGCCAGTGCCGCGGAACGTGTCGTCGTGACCGGTCGATCGATTCAGGTGCTCCGACGGATGGATGATGCCCGTGACCGTTGATGCGACCACGACGCCGGATCCCGTGACGCCGGCGCAGGATGGGCCACGCCGGCCGGAGCCGGGCGCGACCTACCGGTTGCAGCTGACGCCTGACTTCGGCTTCGCCGCCGCGCAGGCATGTCTGGACTACCTGGCGGATCTGGGCGTGACAGATCTGTACCTCTCGCCGATCATGCGGGCCGTACCGGGCAGCACGCACGGCTACGACGGCGTCGACCCGACCGAGGTCTCGCCCGAGCTCGGCGGCCGCGACGGCCTGCTGGCTCTGTCGGACGCCGCCGCCAGTCGCGGCATGGGCCTCATCGTCGACATCGTGCCCAACCACCTGGCCGCGTCGGAGCACAACCCGCTCTGGGAGCAGTTGCTGGCGGAGGGCATGTCCGGGCCGGCCGGCTCCCTGTTCGACGTGGACTGGCGACCGCGCCTGCCGACCGCCGAGGGCAAGGTGATCCTGCCGGTCCTCGGAGACACCTACGGTGCGGTCCTGGTCGCCGGCGAGCTGGAGCTCGCCCGTATCGACGGCAGGTACCGGGTGCGCTACCACGACCGGACGTTCCCTCTGCGACGCGAGAGCCTCGATCACATCGAGGCCAGCGGCGGCGGGCGCACCTTCGCGGGCACCCCCGGCGTCGCGGACAGCTGGCGCAACCTGCACGACCTGCTCGAACGGCAGCACTACCGGTTGGTGCACTGGCGCATCGGTGATGCCGTCGTCAACTACCGGCGGTTCTTCACGATCAACGACCTCGTCGCCGTGCGTGTGGAGGTCCCCGAGGTCTTCGACCGCACGCACGCCGTGCTGCTGGACCTGGTGTCCGAGGGAGTGGTGAGCGGGCTGCGCGTCGATCATCCCGACGGCCTGCGCGATCCTGAACGCTATCTGCAGCAGGTGCGCAACCGCACGGGCGCGTGGATCGCCGTCGAAAAGATCCTGCACCCGGGGGAGCGGATGCCGAACTGGTCGGTCGCCGGCACGACCGGCTACGACTTCTGCACCGACGTCCTCGGCCTCTACGTCGACGCGGACGGCCTTGAGGCGCTCACGGCGATCGACGCATCGCTGGGTGGCGGCCGGCCGTACGAGGAGCTCGCCGTCGAGAGCAAGCTCGAGGTACTCGACCACGGGCTCTGTGCCGACCTGGACCGCGTTGCGCACCGGTTGTGGCGTGTCGTCCAGCAGCACCCGCAGGTGCGCGACGTCACGCTCGACTGGTGCCGGGGCGTGCTGTCGGGAACGCTGGCGCAGTTCGCGGTCTACCGCACCTACGTCGACCCGGAGACGGGAGACGCGCACGGCACGGACCGCGTGCAGATCTCATCGGCGATCGAACGGGCGCGCTCGGCGGACGACGCGCCGCCCGCCGAGCTCTGGGACTTCGTCGAGGAACTGCTCACGGGCGAGGCCGGCAGCAGTCCGGCGCTGCTCGACGTCCTCGCGCGGTTCCAGCAGCTGTGCGCGGCCGTGATGGCCAAGGGCACAGAGGACACGGCCTTCTACCGGTACCGCACGCTGCTGGCCGCGTGCGAGGTCGGTGCGGATCCGTCGCAGGCGGCGCGGACGCCCGAGCAGTTCCAGCGGGTCAACACCGAACGTGCGGAGCGTGCACCGCAGACGATGCTGACGACGGCGACCCACGACACCAAGCGCGGCGAGGACACGCGGCTGCGCATGGCGGCGTTGTCGGAGCTGCCACAGGCGTGGCGGGAAGCCGTTCGCGCGTGCGAGCAGGCGGCCGCCGCGACCGAGGCCGACGCCGACGAGGCCGACAGCGATGAGGCCGACGGCGACGAGACCGACACCGACGTGCTGCCGGCCCAGGCGCGCTACCTCGTGTACCAGACGGCCGTCGGCATCTGGCCACTCGAGGGTGAGCCCGACGACTGGCACCGTGACCGCCTCGCGGCGTACGTCGTGAAGGCGGAGCGGGAGGCCGGCCTGTGGACGAGCTGGACCGACCCCGACGAGCGGTTCGAGGATCGGCTCCGGACCTTCGCGCGGGCCGTGCTGACAGCCGACGGCGTTCCCGAGGCACTGCTGGCCGTGATCAGGCGCACCGCCGAGATCGCGATGGCCGCCGGCCTCGGTCAGGTGGTCCTGCGCACGTTGTCGCCCGGCGTCCCTGACTGCTACCAGGGCACCGAGATGTGGGACGACTCCCTGGTCGACCCGGACAACCGGCGCCCGGTTCCGTTCGAGGAGCGCCACGAGCTGCTTGCCGACCTCGCTGGCTCGTCGGCCGAGGAACTGCTCGAGCACCGACGTGACGGACGCGTCAAGGCGCACGTCCTGCAGCGTGCGCTGCGGGCGCGTGCCGACCATCCCGGCTGTGTCGACATCGGTAGCGGCTACCTGCCGTTGGCCGTCGAGGGCCGCTGGGCCGACCACGTCGTGGCGTTCGCGCGCGTGTCATCGGACGCCTCCGACGCGCTGCTGGTCATCGCGCCGCGCCTGCCGGGAGCGGTCATGGGCGACGACGCGCGTCCGCCGATCGGTGACATGTGGGGCGACACGACGGTCACGGTGCCGGGCTTCGTCCAGGGCACCTACCGTGACGTGTTCGCCGGTGGCTCCGGTGACATCGGCGACGCGATCGAGGTGTCGGCGTTGCTCGCAACCCTGCCGGTCGCCGTCCTGGAACGGACGACCGACACCGTGGCCGACACCGGGGCGTCGGACGACGCCTGACCGGGCGGCGCTTCGCGGCCGTCAGCCGCCGGCGGGTGACGAGCGCCGACGTGCGGGTCACCCCCAGCCGAGCTCGTGCAGGCGGTCGTCGTCGATGCCGAAGTGATGGGCGATCTCGTGCACGACGGTGATGGTGACCTGCTCGCGGACCTCCTCCGGTGTGGCGCAGTGGCGCAGGATCGGCCCTCGGAAGATCGTGATGCGGTCGGGCATGCTTCCGGCCGCCCACCACTCGTCCCGGGCGGTCAGCGGCGTGCCCTCGTACAGCCCGAACAGTTCGGGCCCGTCCGCCGGGCTCTCGTCGTCGATGACGATCGCCACGTTGGTGATGGCGTCGGTGAGCTCGGCGGGCACGGCGTCGAGGCCGGCGGCGACCGCGTGCTCGAACTCGTCCGGTGACATCGTGACCATGGGACGTAGTGTGCCCGCAGGCGGGCTCGCAGCGCGGATCACCACCTCGTCGGAATCCGGTGGGACCACGCCACGTCGTCTAGGCCGAGCACCACGACCGACCATGCGGGCACCGCGCACGTGGGCGGATCGGTGCTCGGGTCGACGGCGACCTCGGTGCCGTCGCCGCCGTACGCGGTGGCGGTGGACGACCACCGGACGCGCCAGTGCCCGTCGATGGGCACGCGGATCGTCGTGTCGCGCTTCGACGCGACGACGATCACCGGCGCGACGCCGGCGGGGTCGTTGCGCTGCACGACGAGGCACGCGGCCGTGGCGACGAGGGGCTCGACGAGTGTGCGGTCGCCCGTCGCCAGCGAGCGGACGGTGCGGCGGAACGTGAGCAGGTCGTGCCACAGCTGCCGGCGGGCCTCGCCCGCCGCCGTCGACGCGGCCGTGTGATCCAAGGAGCTCGCCTCGAACGTCTCGAGGGCCTGCGGATCAGGCACCTCCGCGTCCGCGAAGGCGGCGAAGGCGGCGAACTCCTCGCGGCGACCCGTCCGCACCGCGTCGGCAAGCCAGCTCTCCGGGTGACTCGTGAAGAACTGGAACGGTCGGGTCTCGCCGTACTCCTCACCCATGAACAGCATGGGCACGGTGGGAGACAGGCACAGCAGGGCGATGGCGAACCGCACGCGCGTCCCATCGACGGTGACGGTCAGGCGGTCCCCGGTCGGGCGGTTGCCGATCTGATCGTGGTTCTGGATGCAGGCGACGTAGTGCCGGGCGGAGACGTGGTCGGGCAGCGGTGCCCCGACCGTCCGGTCGCGGAACTGCGAACGCCGGCCGCCGTAGACGAACCCGTCGGTCCAGGCGGTCGCCAGGTCCGGCAGGCCGGTGTAATCGGTGTAGTAGCCCTCGCGCTCACCGGTCACCGTGACGTGCAGCGCGTGGTGCAGATCGTCGAGCCACTGGGCGTCGAGGCCGCGCCCTCCGGCGGGACGCGGGGCGACCGTGCGGGGATCCTGGCGATCCGACTCGGCGATCAGGGCGAGGGGACGGCCGACCTGTTCAGCCAGGCGGTCGACGGTCGCCGACAGGCGCTCGAGGATGTGCACCGCCGAGCCGTCGACCAGGGCGTGGACGGCGTCGAGCCGCAGGCCGTCGACGTGGAAGTCGGCCAGCCACATGCGTGCGTTGTCGACGATGAACGACCGAACCGCGTCTGCCCCCTCGTCGTCGAGGTTGATCGCGGCACCCCATGGCGTCGTGTGCCGGTCCGTGACGTACGGTCCGAACTCTTCGTGGTAGCTGCCGCTCGGCCCGAAGTGGTTGTAGACGACGTCGAGGATGACGGCCAGGCGGTGACGGTGGCAGGCGTCGACGAACGCGGCGAACGCCTCCGGGCCGCCGTAGGGCTCGTGGACCGCGTACCAGGCCACGCCGTCGTAGCCCCATCCGCGAGGTCCGTTGAAGGCCGCGACCGGCATGACCTCGATGTGCGTGACCCCGAGTGCCGCGAGATCGGCGAGATGCTCGCACGCAGCCGCGAACGTCCCCTCGCGTGTGAACGTGCCGATGTGCAGTTCGTAGATCACGGCGCTGGCCAGGGGCGTCGGCTGCCAGGCCTGCTCGCCCGGGGACCATGCGAACGAGCCGCGCTCGACCAGCGCCGAGGCGCCGTGCACCCCGTCCGGTTGGCGCAGCGATGCGGGATCGGGCCGCGGATCGCCGCCGTCGAGGCTGTAGGCGTAGCGGTCGTCGGCGAACCTGTCGAGGCGCGTCGCGAACCATCCATCGCCGATCGGTTCGAGCACGTACCGGTCGGTCCCGTTGACCACCGCGACGTCCTGGACACGGGGCGCCCACACGCGGAACGTCACTGTGCCGTCGGCGTGCAGGACCGGTCCGTGCCGCAGCGGTTGAACGTCGACGGTGTCCACGACGGCTGATGCCGTGATGGCGGTTACCGCGCCGGGTCGGCCACGCCGACGTCGGCCGGCTCGTCGATCTCAGCCAGGATCGCGTCGACCGTCGGGGTCACACGTTCGTACAGCGGCTTGGGGTACAGCCCGATGCCGACGATGACGGCGATCAACGGGACCATCACGACCTTCTCGCGCAGGGTGAGATCGGTCATCCCCTTGGCGCGACCCTCCACCGGGCCGTGGAACATGCGCTGGTACGCCCACAGCAGGTACAGCGCGGCGAAGATCACGCCGAACGCCGCCAGCACCGCGGCCCACGGGGTCGTCTGGAACGCGCCGAGCAGGATCGGGAACTCGCCGGCGAAGCCGTTGAGCCCCGGCAGGGCCAGCGAGGACAGCGCGACCACAAGGAACAGACCGCCAAACACCGGGGTCGCCTTGGCGAGGCCCGAGTAGTCGGCGATCTTCCGTGAGTGGGTCCGCTCGTACATGAACCCGATCAGGATGAACAACGCACCGGTCGACAGCCCGTGGTTGACCATCTGCACGACGCTGCCCGCCGTGCTCTGCACGTTCAGCGCGAACACACCGAGCACGACGAAGCCCATGTGGGCGACGGACGAGTATGCGACCAGCCTCTTGATGTCGGGCTGGACCATCGCGACCAGCGCGCCGTAGAGCACGCCGACCACGGCCAGCGCCATGATCGTCGGCGCCAAGCTCTGGGTGGCGTCGGGGAAGTAGGGAAGGGAGAAGCGGATGATCCCGTAGCCGCCGATCTTCAGCAGGATCGCCGCCAGGTCCACCGAGCCGATCGTCGGTGCCTCCGTGTGCGCGTCCGGCAGCCATGTGTGGAACGGAAACAGCGGCACCTTGATCGCGAAGGCGATGAAGAACGCCAGGAACAGCCAGACCTGCTCGGTCTCGGTCAACGAAAGGCCGCGCAGGGCCTCGTAGTCGAACGTGGCCGCCCCGGCCTTGAAGTACAGGTACAGGATGGCGACGAGCATCAGCAGCCCGCCCACCAGCGTGTACAGGAAGAACTTGATCGACGCGTAGCGCCGGTTCTCGCCGCCCCACACTCCGATCAGGGCGTACATGGGCACGAGCATCGCTTCGAAGAAGACGTAGAACAGGATCAGGTCGAGTGCCGTGAACACGCCGATGACGGCGGTTTCCAGGGTGAGCACGGCGATGTAGAAGCCCTTGGTGCGCTCGGTGACGTGGCCCCACGTCGCCAGTACCGCCAGCGGGATGATGAACGTCGACAGCATCACGAGTGGCCATGTGATCCCGTCGACCCCGACCGTGTAGGTGATGCCCCACGCCGGGATCCAGGCGACCTCCTCGACCAGTTGGAACCCGCCCTCGCCGACCTCGAACGCGGGGAACAGTGCGAGCGACAGCACGAACACGACCGCTGTCGCGACCAGGGTCACGCGCCGGATGGCCTCAGTCCGGTCGCTCGGGATCATCGCGACCACCAGCGCGGCGAGGGCCGGCAGCCAGATCAGGATCGACAGCAGCGGCAGGTCAGCCAAGACCAACTCCAACGGACGTCAACATTCGTGCGTCAGCACGATATCGCCCCGACGCTGAGACCGCGAAGCACCCGGGCGGCCACCGATGCCGAGGTGGTTGACCTTTCACCGCGCCACCGCGTCCTTCGACAACCACCTCGTGGTTCGTGCGTCGGGGTGGGTCGTCCGTCGTCGGGGTGGGTCGTCCGTCATCGGGGTGGGTGGGGCAACGTCGGGGTGGGTGGGGCAACGTCGGGGTGGGTGTCG